>NZ_JBFAXR010000003.1:0-201656 GCF_040680895.1 Streptomyces sp. NPDC051940
CAGCTGCCCGTACCGGCGTTCCGTACGGGCTTGAAGGCGTCGTCCCACGCCCCCTCCCGCAGCACGGCCCACCCCACCCCCCAGAGCAACCCCCGGCGCGGCGAATCGCACAGACGTGCGATTCTGGTTTATCGTGGTCCCCAAGCTTCACGAAACGCCAGGTGAAGCACCGGAAACGGAGGTGCGGGGTCAGTGTCGGCGAGGCGGTGCGGATGCGGGGATTTACGCATCTGCGTGCCGTTTCCGGGTTCTCGACGCGGTACGGCGCCAGCCACCCGCACGCGCTCGCCGGGCGGGCCGCGGAGCGCGGGATGGACGCCGTGGCGCTGACCGACCGGGACACCCTGGGCGGCGCCGTGCGCTTCGCCAAGGCCGCCGGCGCGGCCGGTGTGCGGCCGCTGTTCGGCGTGGACCTGGCCGTGGACGAGCAGCCGGAGACGGCGAGCCGTACCGAGCGCCGGCGCACCCCCGTGCGCGGCGGCGCGTTCGTCGACGAGTCGGCGCAGCGCGTGCTCTTCCTCGCCCAGGACGGCGCGCGCGGCTGGGCCGAGCTGTGCCGCCTGGTCACCGTCGCGCACGCCGCCGCGAACAGCACGCCGGCCGGGGTCGGCGCACTGCCCGCCGGGGTCTCCGGCATGCGCGCCGGAGGCGGCGCCCGTACGCCCGGCGCCAGGCCGCTGCTGCCCTGGGACGCGCTCGGCGGCGAGGGTGTCGTCGTACTGCTCGGCCCCGGCTCCGACGTCGGCCGGGCGCTGGCCGCCGGCCGCCCGGACCGCGCCGCCCGGCTGCTCGCGCCCTGGCGGGAGCGGTACGGCGACGCGCTGCGGCTGGAGGTCGTCAGCCACGGCCGCGGCGGCACCGGCCCGGGTTCGCTGCGGCTGGCCGCCCGTACCCTCGGCTTCGCCGCCGACCAGGGCGTGGCGCCGGTGCTGACCAACGCCGTGCGCTACGCCGACCCCGGCATGGGCCCGGTCGCCGACGTGCTGGACTCGGCCCGCCGCCTGGTCCCCATCGACCCGCGCGGCGAACGCGACAGCGGCGAGGGCTGGCTCAAGCCCGCCGCCGAGATGGCGCAGACCGCCGAGCGGATCGCGGAGGCCGCCGGCTACGACCGCGGCACCGCCCGCCGGCTGCTGGAGGTCACCGTGCGGACCGCCGACGCGTGCGTGGTGGACCCGGAGGACGATCTGCGCCTGGGGCACGTCCACTTCCCCGAGCCGGGGCTGGTGGGCGCCCATCGCCGTACCCCGGAGCGGGTGCTGCGGTCCAAGTGCGACGCGGCGATGGTCCTCAGGCGCTACGACGACACGAGGCGGTGGCACCGGCTGGAGGACGAGCTGCGGCTCATCGAGAAGAAGGGCTTCGCCTCGTACTTCCTCACCGTGGCCCAGGTCGTCGAGGACACCCGCGCACTCGGCATCCGGGTCGCGGCGCGGGGCTCCGGCGCGGGCTCCCTGGTCAACCATCTCCTCGGCATCGCGACCGCCGACCCGGTGGAGCACGACCTGCTGATGGAGCGCTTCCTGTCGGAGCAGCGCACCGAGCTGCCCGACATCGACATCGACGTGGAGTCCGCCCGCCGGCTGGAGGTCTACCGCACCATCCTCGACCGCTTCGGCCCCGAGCGGGTGGCGACCGTCTCCATGCCCGAGACCTACCGGGTGCGCCACGCCGTACGCGACGTCGGCCTCGCCCTCGGGCTGGATCCGGACGTGGTCGACCGGCTCGCAAAATCGTTTCCGCACATCCGCGCCCGCGACGCCCGCGCCGCCCTCACCGAACTCCCCGAGCTGCGCGGCATCGACCCCGAGGCGTACGGCCCGCAGATGTGGGACCTGGTCGAGGCCCTGGACGCGCTGCCGCGCGGCATCGCCATGCACCCCTGCGGCGTGCTGCTCTCCGACAACAGCCTGCTGCGCCGCACCCCCGTCGTACCGACGAGCGGCGAGGGCTTCCCGATGTCCCAGTTCGACAAGGAGGACGTCGAGGACATGGGGCTGCTCAAGCTCGACGTCCTGGGCGTGCGGATGCAGTCGGCGATCGCGCACGCCGTGGCGGAGGTCGAGCGGACCACCGGCGAGCACCTCGACATGGACGGGCTGCCGACCGACGACCCGAGGACGTACCAGCTCATCAAGTCGTCCCAGACCCTCGGCCTGTTCCAGACCGAGTCGCCCGGCCAGCGGGACCTGATCGCCCGGCTGCAGCCGGAGACCTTCCACGATCTGGTCGTCGACATCTCCCTCTTCCGGCCCGGGCCGGTCGCCGCCAACATGGTCGACCCGTTCATCAAGGCCCGGCACGGGCGGCAGGCGCCGCGCTATCCGCACCCGGACCTGGAGCCGGCCCTGCGCGAGACGTACGGGGTCGTGGTCTTCCACGAGCAGCTCATCAAGATCTTCGACGTGATGACCGGCTGCGGGTTCGCCTTCGGCGACTACGCCCGCCGCGCCCTGTCCAGCGGCGACCAGGTGCCGCGGGTGAAGGCGTGGTTCGAGGAGCAGGCGCGCCGGCGCGGTTACGAACCGGAGGTGATCGCGCGCACCTGGGAGATCGTCGAGGCGTTCGGCGCGTACGGCTTCTGCAAGGCGCACGCGGTGGCCTTCGCCGTGCCGTCGTACCAGTCCGCCTGGCTGAAGACGTACCACCCGGCGGCCTTCTACGCCGGGCTGTTCACCCACGACCCGGGGATGTACCCGAAGCGGCTGCTGCTCGCGGACGCGCGGCGGTGGGGGGTGCCGGTGCTGCCGCTGGACGTCAACGTGTCGGACTCCGACTATAGAATCGAACTGGTGTCTGATGACCGGGATGTTCCCCCCGTGTACGGCATCAGGCTCGCCCTGTGCGACGTGCACGGGATGAGCGATGCGGAGGCGGAGCGGATCGTCGCGGGACGCCCGTACGTCTCGCTCCAGGACTTCGTCTCCCGTGCCCGCCCGTCCCGCCCGATCGCCGAACGCCTCGCCCAGGTCGGCGCGTTGGACCGGTTCGGCAAGAACCGCCGCGATCTGCTCCTGCACATCGCCGAGCTGCAGCGCGGCCGGAGCAAGGCGTCCCAGGGGCAGTTGACGCTGGGTTCGGGCGAGGAGGCCGTGGACACGGCCGCCCCGGCGATGCTGCCCGACCTCAACGACGCCGAGCGGCTCGGCGCCGAGCTGGGCGTACTCGGCATGGACGCCTCCCGGCACCTGATGGCCGACCACAGGGAGCTGCTGGAGGAGCTCGGGGTGCTCTCGGCGAAGCAGCTGCGCGACGCCGAACACGGGCGGATCGTGCTGGTCGCCGGGGCCAAGGGCGCCACCCAGACGCCGCCGATCCGCTCCGGCAAGCGGGTCATCTTCACCACGCTCGACGATACGAGCGGGCTGGTGGACTGCGCGTTCTTCGAGGACAGCCACGACGCCTGCGCGCACACCGTCTTCCACTCCTGGCTGCTGCTCGTACGGGGTGTCGTCCAGCGTCGCGGCGGCGGCAACGGCAAGGCGCTGTCCGTCGTCGGCTCCGCCGCCTGGGACCTCGCGGAGTTGGCCGAGCTGCGGCGTACGGGCGGACTGCCCGCGGTCACCGAGCGGCTGACGGAGCTGGGCCCCGCGCCGAGCGGGGCGACGGCGCAGGGCCGCGGCATCCAGCTGGAGACCGGTTACGAGCTGCACCCGTGGGCGGATCTGCAGCCACCGGGCGAGTCCGTGAAGAACAGCCGCAAGCTGTGGCACCAGAGCCCGGGGAGCGCGGGATGAGCGGCCCGTACGAAGTCGGGATGAGCGGCCCGTACGAAGGGAGCGCGGGATGAGCGTGCTGTACATCCACTTCGGTGACGGCGGCGGCATCGGCGAGGAGCTGTACACGCGTCTCCTCGCCCTGCTCGCCGAGTACACGCCCGTCGTACAGGCGCTGCCGCCCGACGCCGCGCTGGCCGACGTCGGCGGCAGCCTGCGCTACTTCGGGGTGGACGCGCCGGCGCTGGCCGAGCGGATCCGGGCGCGCACCGGCGGGCTGTACGGCGTACGCTCCACGGTCGGCGTCGCCTCGAACCCGATGCTGGCCCGGATGGTCGCCGCCGACGGCCCGCCCTCGGCGGTACGCGTCCTGCCCGACGACGTGGACGCCGTCGCCGCGTTCCTCGCCCGCAAACCGGCCGCCGCCCTGCACGGCGTGGGGCCGAAGACCGCCCGCACCCTGTGCAGCTACGGGCTGGACAGCGTCGCCCGGATCGCCGACGCCCCCCTCGGCACCCTGCAGCGCATCCTCGGCGCCTCGGCCGGCCGCCGGCTGCACGACGCGGCCCGCGGCATCGACCCCACCCCGGTCACCCCGGCCGCCCCGGCGCGCTCGCTGACCGCCGAGCACCGCTTCGGCCACGACGAACTGGACCGCGACCGCCAACGCGCCGCCCTGCTCACCCTCACCGACCGCATCGGCCTGCGACTGCGCGCCGAGCAGCAGGTCGCCCGCGCCCTGACCCTCACGGTCCGCTACGCCGACCGCTCCACGACCACCCGCACCCGCAGACTCCCCGAACCCACCGCCCACACCCAGGCGCTGACCGCCCTGGCCCGCGATCTGCACGACCGCCTCGGCCTGCAGCGCGCCCGCGTCCGGGCCCTCGCCCTGCGCGCCGAGGACCTGACCGCCGCGGAACTCGCCACCCACCAGCTGACCTTCGACCCGTCCGACGCCAAGGCCCGCAGCCTCGAAGCCGCCGCGGACCGCGCCCGCAGCCGCTTCGGACCGGAGGCGGTTCACCCGGCGGCCGCCATGGACGTGGGTGCGGCATAGCAACCCCTGGATCTCTCCGGCTCAGGACCGGGACCGAGCGGCGAGCACCGCGGCCCGGCCGGCCTCCAGCCGCGCGACCGGGATGCGGTAGGGCGAGCAGGAGACGTAGTCGAGGCCGGCTTCGTGGAAGAAGTGGATGGAATCGGGGTCGCCGCCGTGCTCGCCGCAGACGCCCAGCTCGAGGTCGGGGCGGCTCGCCCTGCCCTCGGCGGCGGCGATGCGGATCAACCGGCCCACCCCGGCCGCGTCCACGGACTCGAACGGGGAGGCCGGCAGGATCCCCTGAGCCAGGTAGGCCGGGAAGAACCCCGCCTCCGCGTCGTCCCGGGAGATGCCCCACGTCGTCTGGGTGAGGTCGTTGGTGCCGAAGGAGAAGAACTCCGCCTCTTCGGCGATGCCGCCGGCGGTGAGCGCGGCCCGCGGGAGTTCGATCATCGTGCCGATCGGGCAGTCGACCGGGACACCCGTCTCCTGGGTCACCCGGGCGAGGACGTGCCGGACCTCGGCCCGTACGACGCGCAGCTCCTGCGCCGTGGCGACCAGCGGGATCATGATCTCCGCCCGCGGGTCGCGACCCGCCCGCCTGAGCTCGACGACCGCTTCGGCGACGGCGCGGACCTGCATGGCGACCAGGCCCGGGACCGCGAGCGCGAGGCGCACGCCGCGCAGGCCCAGCATCGGGTTCTGCTCGTGCATCCGCTCCACGGCCGCCAGCAGCGCCGTGTCGCGGGGCGGCACCGCGCGGCCTTCGGCCTGTGCCCGGGCGATACGGACGGCCAGTTCGGTGCGGTCGGGCAGGAACTCGTGCAACGGCGGGTCGATCAGGCGGATGACGACCGGCCGGTCGCCCATCGCGGTGAGGATGCCGGTGAAGTCCGCTCGCTGCAGGGGAAGCAGTGCGTCCAGCGCCGCGCGGCGGTCGGCGTCGGCGGTGGCCAGGATCATCGCCTCGACCAGGGGGCGGCGTTCGCCGAGGAACATGTGCTCGGTGCGGACCAGGCCGATGCCCTCCGCGCCGAAGCGCAGGGCGCGTGCGGCGTCTTCCGCGGTGTCGGCGTTGGCGCGGACACCGAGGCGGCGCACGGTGTCGGCCCGGCGCATGATCAGGTCGACCGCCACGGCGAGCGTGGTGGTGATCTCGCCGGAGTCGAAGTAGTGCGTCACCGGCGACTCGACCATCGGCAGCGCGCCCAGGTGGACCGTGCCGGCGGTGCCGTCCACCGAGATCACCGTGCCCTCGGTGACCACGGTGCCGTCGCGGGTGGTGAAGCGCCGCCCGGTGGTGTCGACGTCCAGGTCCTCCGCTCCGCACACGCACACCTTGCCCATGCCGCGGGCGACGACGGCGGCGTGGCTGGTCTTACCGCCCCGGCTGGTGAGTACGGCCTCGGCGGCGAGCATCCCGGGCAGGTCGTCGGGGGCGGTCTCGCGGCGGACCAGGACGGTCTTCTCGCCGGCGGCCGCACGGCGTACGGCCTCGGCGGAGTCGAAGACCGCGGCGCCGACCGCGGCGCCGGGCGAGGCCGGAACGCCCTGGCCCAGCAGGGTGCCGTCCGCGCGTTCGTCGAACCGCGGGAACATCAGCTCGGACAGCTGCGCGCCGGTGACGCGGGTCACCGCTTCGTCGCCGGTGATCAGGCCCTCGTCCGCCAGCTGGGCGGCGATGCGGAAGGCCGCTGGCGCCGAGCGCTTGCCGACCCTGGTCTGCAGCATCCACAGCCTGCCGCGTTCGACGGTGAACTCCAGGTCGCACAGATCGCGGTAGTGCGCCTCGAGGCGGCGCGCGTGGGTCCGCAGGGCGTCGTACGAACCGGGGTCGAGGTCGTGCAGCGCGCTCAGCGCCAGCGTGCTGCGGATGCCCGCGACCACGTCCTCGCCCTGGGCGTCGGGCAGATAGTCACCGTAGAGCCCGGGCCGGCCGGTGGCGGGGTCGCGGGTGAAGGCCACGCCGCTGCCGGAGTCGGGGCCGAGGTTGCCGAACACCATGGCCTGGACGTTCACGGCGGTACCCAGATCGTCGGGGATGTGCTCGCGGCGGCGGTAGACGCGGGCGCGTTCGCCGTTCCAGGAGGTGAACACGGCACGGATCGCCCTGGTCAGCTGGTCGAGGGGGTCCTGGGGGAACTCCGCCCCGGTGACCTGTTCGACGATCGCCTTGAAGTCCTGTACCAGCTCAGGCAGTTCTCCGCGGTCCGGGCGGCGGGCCGCGGCGGCGGTGAAGAGGCCGCCGTCGATGCCGAGCACCGTGGTGCCGAACATCTGGATGAGCCGGCGGTAGGAGTCCCAGGCGAAGTGCTCGCGCCCGGAGGCCTTGGCCAGGCCCGGCACCGTCTCGTCGTTCAGGCCGATGTCCAGGACGGTGTCCATCATCCCGGGCATGGAGAACTTCGCCCCGGAGCGCACCGCCAGCAGCAGCGGGTCCTCCGGATCGCCGAGCGAGCGGCCCATGCGGTGCTCCAGCGCCGCCAGACGCCGTGCCAGTTCACGGCCCAGCCCGGGCGGTTCGGTGCCGGTGGCGAGGAAGGCCCGGCAGGCTTCGGTGGTGACGGTGAAGCCGGGAGGCACCGGCAGGCCGAGGCGGGTCATCTCCGCCAGACCGGCGCCCTTGCCGCCCAGCAGCCCGGCCATCTGCCGGTCGCCCTCGGTGAAGTCGTACACGTACGTCGGCATGGCGGGCCTTCCTCGCGGTCGCGGTGTGCGGGTTCTAGGGTTCGAGGACGACGCGGGCGGTGATCTCGCCGCGCAGGACGTCGGCGATGGATTCGTTGACCGACGACAGCGGCCGGGTCTCGTAGATCACCCGGGTGCGGCCCGCGGCGTGCAGCTGGAAGACCTCGGCGAGGTCCTGGCGGGTGCCGACGATGGAGCCGATGACGCTGGTGCCGTTCAGCACGGTGTCGAAGATCGGCAGCTGGACGGTGCCGCCCGCGGGCAGCGCCACCATGACGAGCTTGCCGCCGCGGCGCAGTCCGGCGTAGGCGGCGGCGAACGCGGACTCGTCGACCGCGAGCGCGATGGCGGCGTGCGCACCGCCGTGCGCCTTCAGGACCGCCGCCACGTCGTCCTTGCGGGCGTCGATGAGCAGGTCGGCGCCGAGCTCCCGGGCGAGCGCGAGCTTGTCGTCGGTGACGTCGACGGCGGCGACGGTCGCGCCGGCGATCTTCGCGTACTGCACGGCGAGGTGGCCCAGGCCGCCGATACCGGAGACCGCCACCAACTGTGCGGGGCGTACGCCTGCGACCTTCACCGCCTTGTACGTCGTCACGCCCGCGCAGGTCAGCGGCGCCGCCTCGCGCGGGTCGATGCCGTCCGGCACCGGCTGCGCGAACCGCGCCCAGGCGAGGGACTTCTGGGCGTGGCCGCCGTCGGTGGAGTAGCCGGTGTTGACCTGCTGCTCGCACAGGGTCTCCCAGCCCGACAGGCAGTGCTCGCAGCTGCCGCAGGCCCGGCCCAGCCACGGTACGGCGACCCGCTGCCCCAGTGAGATGCCGGCGGTCCCGGGGCCGAGCTTGTCGACGATGCCGACGCCCTCGTGGCCCGGGACGAACGGCGGTTGCGGTTTGACGGGCCAGTCGCCGTGGGCGGCGTGGATGTCGGTGTGGCACAGACCCGAGGCCTCCACGCGGATCCGGATCTGTCCGGGACCGGGTTCGGGGTCGGGGCGGTCCTCGAGCACGAGCGGTTCGCCGAAGGCTCGGACGACGGCTGCTTGCACGGTGGGCTCCATTCTTCGGATTCGGATCTGCTGGTCCGGCGGCGAACAGGAACGGGACGCCGCCCTCACTCCACCGGGACGAGCAGCACGGGGCAGTGCGCGTGGTGCAGCACCGCATGCGTGACCGGGCCCAGTCGCATCCCGAACCGGTGGCGCGGGCGGTGCGCGCCCAGGACGACCAGGTCGGCGGTCCTGCTGGCGTGGACGAGCATGCCCGCGGCCGAACCCAGTTCGTGGTCGGTCTCCACGCGGACGAGCGGATACGCGTCGTGCAGCTGGGAGGCGGCGTAGCGCGGGACGGCCTCGGCGAACCTGCGCTGCTCGGCGACCTGCTCGCGGGCCCCGTCGGCGTCCACCGTCGGCATTCCGCCCAGCGGCGCCGGGTAGGTCCAGGCGTGCAGCACGCGCAGCCGCGCGTCGCGGCGCTGGGCCTCCTCGAACGCGTAGCGCACGGCGGGGCGGTCCGCGTCGCCCTGCACACCGGCCACCACGGTGTCGCGGACCTCGTCCTCGACCTCCGGGTCGCCGCGCACCACCAGCAGCGGGCTGTGCGTGTGGGCCGCCACGCGGAGGCTGACCGAGCCGAGCAGCAGCCCGGTGAAGCCGCCGTGTCCGCGGGTGCCGACCACCGTCAGGCCCGCGGTCTCGCCGGCGCGCACCAGGGCCTCGGCAGCGGGATCCCCGGTCACCGTCGCCACGACGACCAGGCCGGGCGCTGCCTTGCGGGCGCGGTCGGCGGCCTCGTCCGCCAGCTCCTTCGTGGCGCGGTACAAGTCGCGCTGCTCCACGACCGGTGCCGGTGCGGCTGCGGCGGGCGGTGCGAACGGCATCCAGGGCGCACCGAGGATGATCTCCAGGCCGGTCTCGCGGCGTACGGCCTCGTCGATCGCGCGAGTCAGGGCGCGTTCGGCGTGCGGGGAGCCGTCGTAGCCGACGACGACCCGGCCCTGCAGCACGGGGGTTTCGGATGTGCCGGGCATCAGTGCCTCCTTGGGCGGTCGATGGGTTGGCGGCGCCGTCACAGGCGTGCCGCCACGTACTCGGTGAGGTCGAGCAGCCGGTTGCTGTACGCCCACTCGTTGTCGTACCAGCCGAAGACCTTGACCAGTTCGCCGTGCGCCTGGGTCAGGCCCGCGTCCACGACGCAGGACGCCGGATCGCCGACCACGTCGCGCGAGACGATCGGTGCGGTGGACACCCGCAGGATGCCGCGCAGCGGACCGTCGGCGGCCTCGGTGAAGGCGGCGTTGATCTCCTCGGCGGTGGCCGGGGTGTCGAGCACCAGGGCCAGGTCGGTCAGCGAGCCGTCCTCGACCGGCACCCGGACCGCGATGCCGTCCAGCGCCCCGGCCAGCTCCGGGATGACCAGGCCGGTGGCGCGGGCCGCGCCGGTGGACGTGGGGATGATGCTGACCGCGGCGGAGCGGGCGCGGCGCAGGTCCTTGTGCGGGCCGTCCAGCAGGGCCTGGTCGTTGGTGTAGCCGTGGATCGTGGTCATCAGGCCCTTCACGATGCCGAAGCGCTCGTGCAGCACATGGGCCATGGGCACCACGCAGTTGGTGGTGCAGGACGCGTTGGACACGACGTGGTGGATGTCCGGGTCGTAGGCGGTTTCGTTGACGCCCATCACGACGGTGGCGTCCGCGCCCTTGCCGGGGGCGGAGATGAGCACCTTGCGCGCGCCGGCCTTCAGGTGCAGGGCGGCGTCGTCGCGGGCGCGGAAGCGCCCGGTGGACTCGACGACGATGTCCACGTCGTGCTCCGCCCAGGGCAGCGCGGCGGGATCGCGTTCCGCGGTCACCGCGATCCGGTGCCCGTCGACGGTGAGGGAATCGGCGTCGTGGGTGACGGTGCGCTGCAGGCGGCCGTAGGTGGAGTCGTACTCCAGCAGGTGCGCCAGGGTGGCGACGGGGGCGATGTCGTTGACGGCGACGACCTCGACGGCCGTGGTGTCCTGGCCGGTGCGGTCCAGGACGCTGCGGAGGTAGTTGCGGCCGATCCGGCCGAAGCCGTTGATGCCGATGCGGACGGTCATGTCCTGTCCTTGGGGGTCGTGCCGCTCCCGGAGCTGCCGACGGCGCTCCGGGAGGGCGAAGGGCGGGCGGTGGTCAGCGCAGCGAGGCGTGGTCGCGGACGAAGGGGAGCTTCGCCCAGGCCTTGCCGAGTCCCCAGGTGTCGCCGGCCGACGCGACCGCGAGCGCGATCACCACGACGGCGTAGACGACGTGGTAGTCGACGACCGGGTTGGTCGACATGCTGGGCGAACCGTCGGACAGGTGCTGGGCGGGCGGCCATTCGGCGATCCACATCAGCGCCATCATCACGGTGGTCGCGACGGCGGCGAATCGCAGGGCGACGCCGGCGATGAGCGCCAGGCCGATGCCGAGCAGGCCGAGCATGAACAGCCAGTCGGCCCACGGGTCGCCCGCCCAGCCGTGCAGGGTGGACTCCATCGGGCCGACGGCGACACCGCTGAGGAAGCCCTTGGTGGGCGAGCCGCCCTCGATCCAGGCGCGGCTGGTCGGCGTGGCGTAGCTGAAGCCGAAGGTCTTGTCGAGGAACGCCCACAGGAAGACGAATCCGGTGATCAGGCGGACTCCGGCGAAGACGTACGCCGTGGCGGAGGTGGAGGTGGCGGCGGTGTCGGTGGAAGCGGCAGCCTTGGCGGCTGCCTGCTGCTTGCGAAGCGTGGGGAACCGGAACCCCGGGTGCCGCTGCGGGTGCTGCTGGACGGCCATGGTGTTCATCCCTTCTGGAGCCCTGCCGGGCCTGGTCCGACGTTCTCTCTGTGTCTCCAATGTCGCGCTGGAGCAAGGGGTTTCCGCAGAGGTCCGGGGGCCCGCGCCGCAGGGTCGAAGGACCCTGTTCCGACGTCCGACCAGCGGCGCCCGAGGGTGCCGGGGAGGGCCGGTCGGTCGCCCCGTGCCGCGGTACTCCGGCCTCACAGCGCGTGCAGGCCGTGGGCGTGCAGGCGTGCCACTACCCGTGCGGTGAGTGCCGCGTCGGGGGCCGGGGTGTCGCGCAGCGGGAAGTCGACGCCCAGGGCCTGGTACTTGGCGGCGCCGAGTTTGTGGAACGGCAGGACGTCGACGCGCTCGACGTTGCCCAGTCCGGCCAGGAAGGCGCCCAGGCCGTCGACGGCGGCGAGGTCGTCGGTGTGGCCGGGAACCAGCACGTAGCGGATCCACACCGGTGTGCCCAGCCGTGCCAGCCGGCGGGCGAAGGCGAGCGTGGGTGCCGGCGCCGCGCCGGTCAGTCTCCGGTGGACGGGCGCGTCGAAGGCCTTGATGTCCAGCAGGACCAGGTCCGTGTCCGCCAGCAGGGCGTCGTCCGCGCGGGCACCGAGATGGCCGGAGGTGTCCAGCGCGGTGTGCAGGCCCAGTTGCCGGCAGCGGTGCAGGACCTCGGCGGTGAACGCGGGCTGGAGCAGCGGCTCGCCGCCGCTGAGGGTCACCCCGCCGCCGGCGGCGGTGAGGAAGGTCCGGTGTGCTTCGATCCGGGCCGTCACCTCGTCGGCGGTGGTGGGGGAGCCGTCGCGCATGTGCCAGGTGTCCGGGTTGGCGCAGTACAGGCAGCGCAGCGGACAGCCGCTCAGGAACAGCACGAACCGTGTGCCCGGGCCGTCGACGCCGGTGGACAGGTCCCAGGAGTGCACGCGCCCGGTGGTCATCACCGGGCGCCGTGGAAGGTGCGGCTGATCACGTCGCACTGCTGCTCACGGGTGAGGCGGACGAAGTTCACCGCGTAACCGGAGACGCGGATGGTCAGGTCCGGGTGGTTCTCGGGGTGCTCCATGGCGTCCTCGAGGGTCGCCCGGTCCAGGACGTTGACGTTCATGTGGAAGCCGCCTGCCGCCGTATAGGCGTCCAGCAGCCCGACGAGGTACCCGGCCCGCTCGGCCGGGTCGTGCCCCAGCCCTTCCGGGGTGATGGTCGAGGTCAGCGAGATGCCGTCGCGGGCGCACTCGTACGGGAGCTTGGCGACGGACAGCGCCGAGGCCGCCATGCCGTGCCGGTCGCGGCCGTTCATCGGGTTGGCCCCGGGCGCGAAGGGCTCGCCGGCGCGGCGGCCGTCGGGGGTGTTGCCGGTGTGCCTGCCGTAGACCACGTTGGAGGTGATGGTCAGCACGGACTGGGTGTGCTCCGCGTCCCGGTGGGCGGGGTGGCGGCGCAGCTTGGCCATGAACGACCGCACCAGGCCGGCGGCGATGGCGTCGGCGCGGTCGTCGTTGTTGCCGTACGCCGGGTAGTCGCCCTCGACCTCGTAGTCCACGGCCAGTCCGGAGTCGTCGCGGATGACCCTCACCCGGGCGTACCTGGCGGCGGAGAGGCTGTCGGCGGCCACGGACAGGCCGGCGATGCCGCAGGCCATGGTCCGCCTGACGGGGTGGTCGTGGAGCGCCATCTCCAGGCGCTCGTAGGCGTACTTGTCGTGCATGTAGTGGATGACGTTGAGCGCGCCGACGTACGTCGCGGCCAGCCAGTCAAGGGTGCGGTCGTAGGCGGCGGCCAGTTCGGTGTGGTCGAGGAACTCGCCGGTCAACGGTGGCGTGACGGGGGCGACCTGCTCCCCGGTCATCTCGTCGCGGCCGCCGTTGATGGCGTACAGCAGGGCCTTGGCGAGGTTCACCCGGGCGCCGAAGAACTGCATCTGCCGGCCGACCGTCATCGCGGAGACGCAGCAGGCGATCGCGGTGTCGTCGCCGGTGACGGGCCGCATCAGGTCGTCCGACTCGTACTGGATGGAGCTGGTGTCGATGGTCACCTGCGCGCAGTAGCGCTTGAAGGCTTCCGGCAGCCGCGGCGACCACAGCACCGTGAGGTTGGGCTCGGGGGCGGGGCCGAGGTTGTACAGGGTGCGCAGGAAGCGGTACGAGGTGCGGGTGACCAGCGTGCGGCCGTCGGCGCCCATTCCGCCGATGGACTCCGTCACCCAGGTCGGATCGCCCGAGAACAGCTCGTCGTACTCCGGCGTGCGCAGGAAGCGCACGATGCGCAGCTTGATGACCAGGTCGTCGACCAGCTCCTGGGCCCGGGACTCGTCGATCACTCCCGCGGCCAGGTCGCGCTGCAGATAGACGTCGAGGAAGGTCGAGACCCGGCCCAGCGACATGGCGGCGCCGTTCTGCTCCTTCACCGCGGCCAGGAAGCCGAGGTAGAGCCACTGCACGGCCTCGTGTGCGGAGGCGGCGGGGCGGGTGACGTCGCAGCCGTACGAGGCGGCCATCCGCTCCAGTTCGCCCAGCGCCCGGATCTGCTCGGCCAGTTCCTCGCGGTCGCGGATGGCATCGGCTGTCGACGGCTCCGCGTCCAGGCGGGCCCGTTCGTGCTGTTTGGCCTCGGTGAGGCGGGCGGTGCCGTACAGCGCGACGCGTCGGTAGTCGCCGATGATCCGGCCGCGGCCGTAGGCGTCGGGCAGTCCGGTGATGATCCCGGCCTTGCGAGCCCGGCGCATCTCAGGGGTGTAGGCGTCGAACACACCGTCGTTGTGGGTCTTGCGGTAGGTGCTGAAGACCTTCGCCACCCACGGGTCGGTCGTGCGGCCGTACGCCGCGAGCGAGGCCCGCACCATGCGCAGTCCTCCGCCCGGCATGATCGCCCGCTTCAGCGGGGCGTCGGTCTGCAGGCCGACGATCAGTTCGCGGTCGCGGTCGATGTAGCCGGGCGCGTGCGAGGTGATCGTGGACGGTGTGGCGGTGTCGACGTCGAGGATCCCGTTGCGCCGCTCCTCGGGGAAGAGCGCGGCGACCTTCTCCCATACGGCGCGGGTGCGCCGGGTCGGACCGACGAGGAACGTGCCGTCGCCCTCGTAGGGCGTGCGGTTGGCGGCGATGAAGGCGCGCACGTCGATCCTCTCGCGCCAGTCCCGCCCGGTGAACCCGCGCCAGGCGTCGGTGTGGTGTGCGGTTGCGGTGGTCGTCATGGCGGAGCTCCCCGACTCGGATGCGGCCCTTCTCCCTCGCCTTCGATGCTGGTTCGTACGGGTGCCGGCACGCAGAGGCGGGCGGTTGCCTGCGCCCGGCCGGACGACCCGCGGCCGTAGGGTCCTTCGACCCCACCGCGCCGGACGGCCCTGCGCACACGCGCCGATCCGGGGTCCAACGACCCCCGAGGCGGCTGCCCGCCGGCCCTGGGTCAGCGGGCCGCGCCGCCGGATGCTCGGGGTGAGCCCACTACCGACAGGGGATCGCGATGACCCGGTCCGTGCACCCACTGGAACCCGTTCACGCGCTGCTGGCCGACGGCCTGACCGCTCAGATCCGTCCGGCGCGACCCGAGGACCTCGGTGACCTGCTGCGGTTCTACGACGAGATGGCGGCCGAGAACCTGCGGCTGCGGTTCTTCGTGCCGAGCCGCCGCTCGGGCCGGCAGGCGGCCGAGAGGGTCTGCCGTGGCGAGCGCCCGGGATACGGCGCCCTGCTCGCGCATCACGCGGGCACGTTGATCGGCGTCGCCGAGTACGAGCGCCTGGACACCGGTGGAACACATCCGGTGCTGGCGGAGATCTCCCTGGCCGTCGGCGACGACTTCCACCACCGCGGCGTCGGCACCCTGCTGCTGGAACACCTGGTGCACGCCGCGCGACTCGACGGCGTCGCCGGCTTCACCGCGGACGCGCTCGCCGAGAACCACGAGATGCTCAAGGTCTTCGCCGACTTCGGACTGCACACCACCCGCCGCTTCGAGGGCACCGAGGTGCACTGCGCCGTATCGCTCACGCCCGATGAGGACTACCTCACCGCCGTCGACGAGCGCGGCCGCAGGGCCGCCACGGCCAGCATGCGCCCCCTGCTGGCACCCCGCTCCCTGGCGGTGGTCGGCGCCGGGCGAAGCCCGGGCTCCGTCGGCCGTGCCGTACTGAAGAACCTGCGCAGGGCGGGCTTCACCGGCCGGCTGATGGCGGTGAACCCGAACGCGCAGATGGTCGAGCACGTCCCCTGCCACCCGTCGGTGACCGCCCTGCCCGAGGTCCCCGAACTCGCCGTGCTCGCCCTGCCCGCCGCCGCGGTCCCCGAGACGGCCGAGGAGTGCGGCAAGGCGGGCGTCCGCGCGCTGGTCGTGCTCACCTCGGGGCTCGACGCCGAGCACAGCGCCGCGCTGCTCGCCGCGTGCCGGCGCTACGACATGCGCGTGGTCGGCTCCAACTGCCTGGGCATCGCCAACACCGCGGAGACGGTCCGGATGGACGCCACCTTCGCGGCCCACCGGCCGCTGCCCGGCACCGCGGGCGTCGCGGTGCAGTCCGGCGGGGTCGGCATCGCGCTGCTCGGCGGACTGAGCCGGCTGGGGATCGGCGTGTCGTCGTTCGTCTCCCTGGGCGACAAGGTGGACGTGAGCGGCAACGACCTCCTGCAGTGGTGGGAGTCGGACGGCACCACCGACCTGGCGCTGCTGCACCTGGAGTCCTTCGGCAATCCGCGGGCGTTCTCCCGCACCGCCCGCCGCGTGGCCCGGAAGATGCCGGTGCTGACCGTGGACGCGGGCCGCTCCGAGGCCGGCCGCCGGGCCGCCGCCTCGCACACGGCCGCCGCCGCGACCCCGACGGTGACCCGGCAGGCCCTGTTCACCCAGGCCGGGATCACCGCCACCCGTACGGTCGGCGAACTGCTCGACACCGCGGCCCTGATGCACGCCCAGCCCCTGCCGGCCGGCACCCGGATCGCGGTGGTGTCCAACGCCGGCGGCGCGGGCGTGCTCGCCGCCGACGCCTGCGCGGAAGCCGGACTGACGGTGCCGGAGCTCCCGGCGGACCTGATCGGCGAACTCCTCGGCATCCTCCCGTCCGGGGCGAGCGCGGCCAACCCGGTCGACGTGACGGCCGCCGTCAGCGGCACGGCGCTGCGCGCCTGCGTGGAGCGGCTGGCCCGGCACGGCGCGGTGGACGCGGTGGTGGTCGCCCTGGTGCCCACGGCGCTGGCCGAGGCGACCGGCGACGATCTCGTACGGGCGCTCACCCGCCGTGTCAGCGAGGACCATCCGCGCCCGGTCGTCGCCGTACTGCTCGACCAGTGCGAGTCCGTCCGGCTGCTGCACACCGCCGGCGGCGATGTGCCGGCGTACGCGGATCCGCAGGGCGCCGCCCGGGCCCTGGCGCACGCCGCCGCCCGCGCCCAGTGGCTGGCCCAGCCGCCCGGCAGCGTACCGGTGGCCGACGGAGTGGACCGCGAGGCCGCCCGCACGCTCGTCGACACCTTCCTGGCGGCGAACCCGGACGGCGGCTGGCTGGACCCGCCCCAGTGCGCCGCGCTGCTCGACGCCTACGGCATCCCCCAACTGCCCTGGGCCTGCGTGCACACCGCGGACCAAGCGGTCGCGGCCGCCGAGCGGCTCGCCGGTGCGGGCGGCGGACGCGTGGCGCTCAAGGCGTACTGGCCGGGCCTGCTGCACAAGAGCGAACAGCGAGCCGTCCTGCTCGACCTGGCCGGCCACGACCAGGTGCGCGCCGCCCACCGCGATCTGACCACCCGGTTCGGGGAGGTGCTGAGCGGAGTGCTCGTCCAGCCCATGGCACGCAGGGGCATCGAGCTCGTCGCGGGAGTCGTCCAGGACGACGTCTTCGGACCGCTCGTCCTCTTCGGCCTCGGCGGAACCAGCACCGAGCTGCTCGCCGACCACGCCGCCCGGCTCGCCCCGCTGACCGACCGCGACGTACACGACCTGATCACGACCCCGCGCAGCGCACCGCTGCTGTTCGGCCACCGCGGTGCGGGACCGGTCGACCTCGAGGGTCTGGAGCACCTCCTGCACCGCCTGTCGGCGCTCGCCTGCGACCTGCCCCAGCTGGCCGAGGCCGACCTCAACCCGGTCCTGGCCCGGGCCGACGGCATCACCGCCCTCGACGTGCGGATCCGTCTGACACCGCGCCGGCACCACGACCCCTATCTGCGCCGGCTGCGCTGACCCGAAGCCGGTTGTGCCGACCCGAGAGGAGCGTGCGCCATGAAGCACCAGAAGACCGGTGACGTGATGACGATCGACGTCGTGCGCGTCCAGTACGGCACCCCGTTCAAGGAGGTCGCGCAGAAGCTGATCCGGCACCGCATCAGCGGGCTGCCAGTGGTGGACGACGACGAGAAGGTCATCGGTGTCATCTCCGAGACGGACCTGATGATGCGCCAGGCCGGCCAGGGAGAGCAGGAGGCGGCCCCGTACGAGTCATGGCGTTCCCGGCTCGCCGGGTGGCGGCGCCTGTCGCGCGGTCAGCGGCACAAGGCGCACGCCCGTACCGCCGGACAGCTGATGTCCACCCCCGCCGTCACCGTCCCGGCGGGCGAGACCATCGCCTCGGCCGCCCGCACCATGGCGCTGCACGGTATCGAGCGGCTTCCGGTGGTGGACGAGGAGGATCGGCTGGTCGGCATCGTCACCCGGCGCGACCTGCTGCGGATCTTCCTGCGGCCGGACAGCGAGATCAAGCGCGAGATCGAGGACCAGGTGCTGGTCCGCACCCTGTGGCTGGTGCCGCAGACGATCCGCGTGGCCGTCCACGAGGGCGTCGTGACCCTGCAGGGCCAGGTCGAGCGGGCCACGGAGATCCCCATCGCGCTGCGGCTCGCCGGCCAGGTCGACGGCGTGGTCGCCGTGGTCGACAGGCTCACGGCCCGGCTGGACGACACCCACGTGCGCCCCTCGGAGTGCGGCAGCCGGGGTATCACCGAAGAGTGGCTGCGCCGGATGTGAACCACGGCGGCCCGCCGCGCGGCAGCGCGGCGTCGGGTCGCACGAGAAGACGGGATGATCAGCCATGACACACCAGAAGGTGCTGGTCGTGTACGGCACCAAGTACGGCTCGACGGCGGAGATCGCCGCATGGATCGCCGACGTACTGAACGAACACGACTTCGACGCCGACGCGATCCCGGCCGGGACCGCCCCCGACCCGCGCGACTACGCCGCAGTGGTGCTCGGCGCCGGTCTGTACGCCGGGCGCTGGCACCGCGACGCGACCCGCTACGCCCGCCGCCACCGGACCGCCCTGCGGGACATGCCCGTCTGGCTGTTCAGCAGCGGCCCGCTGGACTCCTCGGCGAGCGTCCGCGAGATCCCGCCGGTGCCCGGCGTCGCGCGCATCGCGACCAGGCTCGGCGCCCGCGGGCACACGACCTTCGGCGGCTGCCTCGGCGAGTCCGCCACGGGCTTCATCGCCCGGCGCATCGTCTCGTCCGGCCACGGTGGCGACTTCCGCGACCGCAAGAGCATCGACGCGTGGGCGGGTGACATCGCCGACGAACTCGCGGCGCACGCCCCGCCGGCATGACCGAACGCGCGCGGCGTCCCGCGCGCCGGGCGCCCTTAACCCAGGAGGACCGCCATGGTTTCCACCCCCGCCACGAATCTCCTCGCCGCACTCACGCCCGAGGAGCGCGAGCAGTTGATGAAGACGGCCACCGAGGTCAGTTTCGAGGCCGGTAGCCGGATCTTCTCCGAAGGACACCGGGCCGACCGGTTCTGGATCATCCGCACCGGCGCCGTGTCCCTCGACGTCCGTGTTCCGGGCCGCAGGGCCGCCGTCGTCGAGACCCTGCGTCCGGGCGATCTGCTGGGCTGGTCGTGGCTCTTCCCGCCGCGTGTGTGGCACCTGGGAGCCGAGGCCCAGAGTCCCGTACGAGCCCTTGAGTTCGACGCCGCCGAGGTGCTCCGGACATGCCGGGCGGACCCCGCGCTCGGACACGCTGTCGCGCTGAAGGTCGCCGAGGTCATCGGACACCGCCTGGTGTCCGCCCGCATCCGGCTCCTCGACCTGTACGCACCGTACGGCAGTGGCCTGCCCAACTGAGGCCGCACGGACCGGCCGACCGCACCGAGCAGGGAGGTATCGCATGTCCCCCGGACCGCACATCGTGAGCGATGTGATGACCCGGACCGTCGTGGCGATCAGCCGCGACACCCCGTTCAAGGACGTCGTCGGCACCCTGGAGCAGTGGCAGGTCAGCGC
Organism: Streptomyces sp. NPDC051940; assembly: GCF_040680895.1. Taxonomy (NCBI): domain Bacteria; kingdom Bacillati; phylum Actinomycetota; class Actinomycetes; order Kitasatosporales; family Streptomycetaceae; genus Streptomyces; species Streptomyces sp. NPDC051940. Next base: position 19,427 of record NZ_JBFAXR010000003.1, read on the forward strand.
CCTGCCCGTACTGGCCGCGGACGGCCGGGTGATCGGCGTGGTCTCCGAGGCCGACCTGCTGCCCAAGGAGGAGTTCCGGGACAGCGACCCCACGCGCTTCGAGCAGATGCACCGGCTCGGCGACCTGGCCAAGGCCGGCGCCGTCACCGCCGGCCAGCTGATGACGACCCCCGGCGCGATGCGCGACCGCTCTCTGGTGCCGCTGGTCACCCAGCTGATCCGGGCGGTCGAAGGCGTCGTCGACATCCGGCCGGACCTCACCCCGCACACCAACCGGGCAACATGAGCGTCGAACAGCTGCGAGCCCCCGCGGGCCGGCGAACCAGACCTCCTTCGGGTGTCCACGGCCGCGCGCAGTAGCGTGGTTCGAACAGGTCTTACGGAGGGTCTCGTTGGTCCGTTCGGCCCTGGCTGTGCCGGGGCCGCGGCGGCGAGGCTCCCACCATCGACCGACCGACGCGCGACAGGGCGCAAGGAGTTGTCCATGACCGACGCACGTACCTTCTCCGCCGAGCAGCCGATCCGGGTCTTCCTGCTCGACGACCACTACGTCGTCCGGCGCGGCGTGCAGGACCTCCTGGAGATGGAGCCGGACATCGAGGTCGTCGGCGACGCCTCCACGATGGCGCAGGCGCTGGTCCGTGCCCCCGCCGTGCGCCCACATGTGGCGATCCTGGACGTACGCCTGCCCGACGGCGACGGGATCAGCGTGTGCCGGGAGCTGCGCTCGCAGATGCCGGAACTGGCCTGTCTGATGCTCACCTCCTTCGACGACGAGGAGGCACTGCTGGACGCCATCATGGCGGGCGCGGCCGGCTTCGTACTGAAGCGGATCCAGGGCGAGGACCTCGTCAGCGCGGTACGCACCGTGGCCTCGGGTGAGTCGATGCTCGACCCGGCGACCACGACGCGCCTGATCAGCCGGCTGCGCAGCCAGCACGAGCCCCAGCCGGAGCCCGACCCGCAGGACGAGGCCCTGGCCGCGCTGACACCGCGCGAGGTGGAGATCCTGGAACTCATCGGTGAGGGCCTCACCAACCGGCAGATCGGCCAGCGGCTCTACCTGGCCGAGAAGACCGTCAAGAACCACGTGTCACGCATGCTGGCCAAGCTCGGCGTGGAACGGCGCATCCAGGCCGCGGTGCTGGCCACCCGGCTGGGTCCGCAGTCCGAGGAGCAGCCGGCCGAACGGCACGCCAGGTAGGGCCTCCCGGCGGCGCCTCCCGGCCCGACGGCCTCTGATCGCGACACCGGGCACCGCGCAGGCTGGAGTGGAGCAGGAGGAGGCCGACATGCCACCCACCACCCTCGACGCCCAGCTGCTGGAGCGTGTGATCACCGCCGCCGTGGCGGCACCGTCCATCTTCAACACCCAGCCCTGGCGCTTCCGTCTCAACACGGACAACGGTGCGCTGGAGATCCGGGCGGTGCCCGGCCGGGGACTCGTGCACCTCGACCCCACCGGTCGCGCGCTGCACGTCTCGGTCGGGGCCGGGGTGTTCAACCTGCGGGTGGCGGCGGCCCACTTCGGCAACGAACCGGTGGTACGCCTGCTGCCGGATCCGGCCGAGCCCGCACTGCTGGCGGCGGTGCGCTTCACCCGGCCCGTACGCCCAGGTCGCGGCCACCGCCCCGACCTCTACGACAGCGTGTGGCACCGGCGCTCCAGCCGCTTCCCGTTCGCCCCGGTGCGTCCGCCCGGGCACATCCTGGCCGAACTGCGCGACGCCGCGCACGCCGAGGGTGCGGCCCTGCACTTCCCCGAGGAGGAGCAGGCCGGAAAGCTCCTCAGGCTCACCGCCGAGGCCGAGCAGCGCAACCGGAACAGCGCCGCGCGGCGGATGGAGAGCCGCCGCTGGCTGCGCGAGAACGCGGACGACGGCATCCCCGCCGCGGCGCTCGGCCTGCAGGACGCCACCGACCGCGTCCCCGCCCGCGACCACTCCGCGACCCGGAACGTGGCCGTGCTGCAGGCCGCCGCGTACGAACCCCACCCGCTGATCGCCGTGCTGACCACCGCGCACGACACCCGCGCGGACTGGCTGCGGACCGGGCAGGCACTCGAGCACGTGCTGCTCGACGCCACCCGCCACTCGCTGCGCGCCTCGCTGTACCACCAGGCCGTCGAATGGCCGGACCTGCGGGCCGCGTTGTACGACACCCGGCGCGGCCGCGGCCATGTGCAGATGCTGATCCGGATCGGCTACGGGCCGGAAGGCCCCCCGACGTCCCGGCGACCGGTGTCGGAGGTGCTCGACGACCCCGAGTGACGGTGTGCGTCGGTCGGAACCGACCACACCAACCGGGTGCCGCCCTCGGAGCCCGGACCCACTGTTATCGTGCCGCCCAACCGCTGGGCCCGTTCCTCAAGGTTGCGCAGGCCGCTGCGCCGTCCTCCGTCCGCGGGCAGCCCCACCCCGTCGTCGGTGACGCCGACGGTCAGGGTGCCGGCCCGGACGGTCAGCGCAACGTCCACGGTGCGGGCGTCGGCGTGCCGGGCGGTGTTCGACAGGGCCTCGCCCAGCACGGCGAGGGCGTGTTCGGCGATGTCCGCCGGCACGTCGGTGTCCAGCAGGCCCTCCATCCGCAGTCCGGGACTGAACCCCAGCACCGTCGCGGCCTCCTCGACAGCCGAGGCCGCCCGGGCCCGCAGCCCGGGCCTGCCGGGATCGGCGTCGCGGGGCCGCAGCCCGAAGATCGTCGACCGGATGATCGAGATGGTGTCGTCCAGGTCCCGCACCACGCGCTGCATCCGCTCGCTCGCCTGCGGCTGGGTCACGATCCGCAGGGTGCTCTGCAGCGTCATGCCGGCGGCGAACAGGCGCTGGATGGCCAGGTCGTGCAGGTCCCGCGCGATGCGCTCATGGTCCTCCAGCAGTGCCAGTTGCTGGGCGGCGTCCCGCCGTTCCGCCAGCTCCATGGCGATGGCCGCCTGCCCGGCGAAGGTCAGCAGCGGCGCCAGCTCCGCCTCGCCGAACGGCGCGGATCGCACGGGCCGGGCGAGCAGCAGCACCCCCCGGATTCCCTCGCTGGTGCCCATCCGCACCGCCACCGCGGGGCCCAGCCGCGTCCATGGCTCCTGGTGCGCGGGGAACCGGTCGTCGTCGGACAGGCCGGAGCTGGCCACCGGCTCCACCGCGTCGGCCGCGACTCCCGCCAGCGATCCCCGCAAGGGCAGGGTCAGGCGGCGGAACGCGGCGGCCTCGGGCCCCGAGGTCAGGGCCACGCGCAGGTCGTCGGTGCCCGGTACGGGCAGGGTGAGGACGCCGAGGTCCGCCTCGAGGATCTGTCGCGCGCGATCGACGACGAGCTCCAGCACGCTCATCCGGCCCGCGCCGGACAGGAGCTGGGAGACGACGTCCGCGTTGGCCTCCAGCCAGCGCTGCCGGCGGCGCGACTCCTCGTACGCCCGGGCGTTCTCGATGGCCACGCCCGCCGCCACGGCGAGGGTCGACAGCACCGTCTCGTCCTCGACGTCGAAGTCCTTCCCGCCGCGCTTCTCGGTCAGGTAGATGTTGCCGAACACCTCGTTGCGCACCCGGATCGGAACGCCGAGGAACGAATGCATCGGCGGGTGGTTGGGCGGGAAGCCGTAGGACGCCGGATGGTCGGCGAGTTCCGTCAGCCGCAGGGCCTGGGGATGGCGGATGAGCTCGCCGAGGATGCCGTGCCCGGAAGGCAGCGGCCCGATCGCCCCGATCTGTTCGTCCGACATGCCCACGGGCAGGAACTGCGCCAGCTGCTCCCGGTCGCCGATCACACCGAGCGCGCCGTACTCCGCGTCCACCAGCACCGCGGCGGCCTCGACGATACGCCGCAGCACCTGGGTCAGCTCCAGCCCCTGGCCGACCGACATGACGGCCTCGAGCAGACTGTGGATCCGGTCCCTGGTACCGCGCACGTCCTCGATCCGCGCCTGCAACTCGGCCAGCAGCTGGTCTATCTGCAGCTGCGGCAACCGCCCCGAGCCGTTCTCCGGCGTCTCCATCGCGTACCCCCACCCCGGCCACCACCACACGATCCGAAAGCCCCGGCGCCTACGGTATCCCCGACGCGCGGTGCGGCCCGCGGAAAGTCGTCCGTGCCCGGGTACCTCACACGTCCCGCCGCCTGACCGCGACCACCGCGACCGCCGCCGCGCACACCGCCCAGGCGCCGAACACCGTCCATGCCCCGGTGAGCGTCAGCGGGTATCTGCCCAGGTCGCGCATCCGCTCCGGGTTCATCACCAGGCGCTGCCAGGCGCTCAGCGGCATGGCGTTGCCGATCTCCTTGACCCAGCGGTAGCGCTCGCCCGCGAACAGGCCCGGGACCACCAGCAGCAGGGCGACCGACGTGACCACCGTGCCGGCCGCGTTGCGGACGAGCGCGCCCAGCGCCATGCCGACCAGCGTGCACACTGGTGCCATCGCCGCGGCCGCGGTGACCGCGCGCAGGGCGCCCGGATCGCCGAGCGACAGCCCGCCGTGGTCGCGCAGCAGCATCTGGGTGAGGCCGAAGGAGGCGCCCGAGACGAGCGCGCCGAAGGCGAGCATCACCACCGTCATCACCGTCAGCTTGGCGGCGACCACCGCCGTCCGGTCCGGGACGCCCGCGAACGTCGTACGGATCAGCCCGCTGGCGTACTCCCCGAACACCGCCATCGCGCCCACCGACGTCGCGACGATCACCAGGATCAGCCAGGCCGGCTCGACGAAGGCGGTGTGCAGCGGATCGAAGAGGAACTGCGGCAGGTCCGGGAACCCGGGCCGCTCCGGCGGCAGTTCCGGCTGGTGCGCGAGCCGGTCCGCGTTGGACTTGGCGGAGTTGGCGTTGATGCCGACGACGACCAGCACGCAGGCGCCCAGCACCCAGCGGGTGGAGCGCAGCGACCACAGCTTGATCCACTCGGCGGCCAGGAGCTGGCGGAAACGGGCGGGGTGGGGGATCCGGGTCATCGGGGTGCTCCTGCGGCGTACTCGACGCTGTCGGCGGTCAGTTCCATGAACGCCTCCTCCAGGGAGGCGGTGCGCGGGGTGAGTTCGTGCAGCCGTACGCCGTGCGCGAAGGCCAGTTCCCCGACCCGGGCGGCGGGGAGCCCGGTCACCAGATACGAACCGTCGCGCTCCGCCCGTACGACCGCGCCCTCGTCCTTCAGCCGCGCGGAAAGGACGTCGGGTTCGGGCGTACGGACCGTCACGCCCGGCCCCCTCCCGCGGGCCGCGAAGTCCACGAGGCTCTCCGCCGCGATCAGCTCGCCGCGGCCGATGACGAGCAACTCCTCGGCGGTGTGCTCCATCTCCCGCATCAGATGGCTGGAGACGAGCACGGTGCGGCCCTCGTCCGCCAGCCGCCGGAACAGCCCGCGCACCCAGCGCACACCCTCCGGGTCCAGGCCGTTCAGCGGCTCGTCGAAGAGCAGCACGGGCGGATCGCCGAGCAGGGCCGCCGCGATGCCGAGGCGCTGCTTCATACCCAGGGAGAACCCGCCGACGCGGCGGCCCGCCGCCTCCGCCAGCCCCACCTCGGCCAGCACCTCGGCGACCCGGCGGCGCGGCAGCCCGTTGCTCACCGCCAGCGCCGTCAGATGGGCGCGGGCGGTGCGCCCGCCGTGGACGTCGTGGGCGTCGAGGAGGGCGCCGACGTGCCGCAGGCCGCGCGGACGGTCCGCGAAGGGACGGCCGTCGACGGTGACCGTGCCGGAGGTGGGGGTGTTCAGCCCGAGGATCAGGCGCAGGGTGGTGGTCTTGCCCGCGCCGTTCGGTCCGAGGAAGCCGGTGACGACGCCGGGGCGGACGGTGAAGGACAGCGCGCGGACGGCGGTGGTCCCGCCGTAGCGCTTGGTGAGGTCGGTTGCTTCGATCACGCCGTCCACGGTGCCGGGCGAGGGGGCCGCGGGGCATCGGGCCGGCGGCGGCAATCCGGGCGGCGGGGGCAGCCCCGGGGCGTACGCCCGTGGACCAATGCCCAGGTCGGGGCCGCGTGCCTATGATCGGCCCATGAACGCCCCGCAGGCTGCGCCCCGGCGGCCGGGTGCCCGCTTCGAGGTCCTCGCCTGGTGCGGGGCCGCCGCCTACGCCGCGCTGATGTACGTCGTCGTCCTGAACACCGGCGACCAGCTCACCGGGATGCGGCTCCTCCCGCCGCTCCTGCTCGCCGTACTGCTGCTGCCTCCGCTGCTGCGCCGCCGCCCGCTCGCCGTGCTGGCCGTGCTGGCGGCCGTCTCCTTCGGGGTGACCGTGACGGCGGACTCGATGATGGCCGCCGGGACGCCGCCTGTGCTGTACGCCGGGGAGGTGGCGCAGTCTCAGGCGTGGCAGATCGCCGGGCTGCAGGCGGTGCTCACCGACCTCGTGGCCTGGCTGCTCGCCGCCACCCGCGGCCGGCGGGTCGCCGGGGCCGCGGCGGTACTCGCGCTGGGCCTGCAGGCCGGGGCGGCGAGCTACTACCGCGACGGAGCGTCGTCCTACCTGGGGACCGTGGCGTTCCTGGCGCTCATGATGCTCACCGCCTGGACCGTCGGCCGTTCGGTGCGCGAGCGGCGCGAGCACGCCGCGGCGCTGCGCGCGACGGCCGCCGAGCAGGCCGTCACCGCCGAACGGCTGCGCATCGCCCGCGAACTGCACGACATGGTGGCGCACAGCATCGGCGTCATCGCCATCCAGGCGGGCGTCGGCCGCCGCGTCATCGACACCCAGCCGGCGGAGGCCCGCAGCGCCCTCACCGTCATCGAGGACACCAGCCGCGACACCCTGGCCGGACTGCGCCGGATGCTCGGCGCCCTGCGCAGATCCGACCCGGCGGCGCCGCTGGGCCCGGCGCCCGGCCTCGCCGATCTGGGCGCGCTGGTGGAACGCACCCGGGACGCGGGCGTACGCGTGGACGTCGAGTGGCGCGGGGAGCGGCGGGCGCTGCCCGCGGACATCGAACTCTCCGCGTACCGCATCGTCCAGGAGGCGGTCACCAACGTGGTCCGCCACTCGGGCACCGACGCCTGCCGGGTGACCCTCGACTGCCGGGAGGACGAGCTGACCGTGGAGATCACCGACGAGGGGCGCGGCGGCGCGGGGCCGGCGGGGGCTGTGGGCCGCGGGCTGTCGGGGGCGGTCGGCCACGGGACGCCGGGGGCGGTCGGCTACGGGCTGACGGGGATGCGGGAGCGAGCGGCGCTGCTGCACGGCGAGTTCACGGCGGGGCCGCGGCCACAGGGCGGCTTCCGGGTGGCGGCGCGGCTGCCGGTGCCGGCGGTGCTCCGGTGATCCGGGTCCTGCTCACCGACGACCAGCCGCTGGTACGGCACGGGCTGCGGGTGCTGATCGCCGACCACCCGCGGCTCGAGGTCGTGGGCGAGGCGGCGAACGGCGCGGAGGCCGTGCGGCTCACGGCGGAGCTGACGCCGGACGTGGTGGTCATGGACATCCGGATGCCGGGGATGGACGGCATCGAGGCGACCCGCAGGATCTCGCCGTACACCCGGGTCCTCATCCTGACCACCTTCGACGACGACGAGTACGTCTACGGCGCGCTGCGGGCGGGGGCGAGCGGCTTCCTCGTCAAGGACATGGACATGGACCAGATCCTGGGCGCCGTCGAGGTCGTGGCCGCTGGCGACGCGCTGATCGCGCCGAGCGTCACCCGGCGGCTGATCGAGGAGTTCGCGGCCCGGCCGGCCACCGCCGCCCCCGGGCCGCCGCGGCGTGTCGAGGGGGTCACGGAGCGCGAGCGCGAGGTCCTCGCGCTGGTCGGCCGTGGGCTGTCGAACGCGGAGATCGCCGCGGAGCTGTACATCAGCGTCGCCACGGCGAAGGCCCATGTGGGCCGGCTGCTGGCCAAGCTGGACGCCCGCGACCGGGTGCAACTGGTCATCACCGCCTACGAGCTGGGGCTGGTGGCGCCGCCGGGATGATCGCTTGACACGGCGCGGTTGTGCTGCCTGTAATGTCCGGGTGCCGTGTGCCGCCTCCGGGTGGACGCGGCACCCGACTGCCGAGGGGATGATCACCATGGTCACTGCCATGAGGTCCGTCTGACCTTCCCCGGCCGCGCCCGCGCATAGTCCCCGCCGCGCCCGCGCGCCTTCACCGCGATCCCGCTCCGCGTCTGCGCTCTCCCCAGCTCTCCGGGCCTTCCCGGGAGCGAGTCGCTGACGTGCGGTCAGCCCTGCCCGGACGCGGGCGCACCGGGTCTGCCCGGACGCACCTGCCCCGACACCTTTGCGTCAACGCACTCGAAACCAGGAGAACATGCAGCCCGACAACGATCAGATCAACCGCCTCGTCGCCGACTACCGCGCCAACTCCGGCCGACTGGGCGGACCTTACGAGAACCGCCGCGTCATCCTGCTGACGACCGCGGACGGCGCCCGCACCACGCCCGTCGTCCACTACCCGGACCATCGGGAGGGCGCCCCGCCCCGGATGCTCGTCGTCGCCACGGACGCTCCTCAGGGGCCGTCCGGCTGGTACGGGGATCTGCTCGCCCGCGCCGAGGCGGAGGTGGAGGCGGGCGTGTTCACCTTTCCCGTCAAGGCCGAGTTCCTGGCGGGGGAGGAGCGGGACCGGCTGTTCGCGCGGATCGCCGAGGCGGATCCGGCGGTGGCCGGGGTCGCCGCGGGAGAGCTCCTTCCGGTCGTCGCCCTCACGCCGGTCGGAGGGGGACCGCCGTCCGGGCCGATGGGGGAGTCGCTGAAGGCGATCCACCAGGGCATGCGGCAGGAGCTGGCGCTGATCCGCGCCGAACTCGCCGCCGCGGCCGAGGGCTCCGCGCCCGGCCTGATCCTGCAGCTGCGGGTCAACTGCCTGACCTTCTGCCAGGGTCTGGAGTTCCACCACACCGGCGAGGACAACGGGGTCTTCCCCGGCCTCGAGCGCGCCCATCCCGAACTGGCCGGGACCATCGCCCGGTTGCGTCGCGAGCACGAGGTCGTGCACGACATCCTGGTCCGGCTGCGCGAGACCGTGGCCCTGGACGGCGCGGCCCCGGTGCCGCCGGGCGAGGTGCTGGCCGAGGTCGACCGGCTGATCGGGGAGCTGGAGGCGCACCTCGACTACGAGGAGGAGCAGTTGGTCGAGGCGCTGAACCAGATCGTGCTCTGACGCCTCCCGGCGGGTTTCCCGTCCCGGCGGGGTTCCCCGTCCCGGCGGGGTTCCCCGGACGAACGGACTCCGGGGGCTCCGCCGCCGGGCCCCGTCGGGTGGGGTGGTCGCGTCCGGCGGGGTCCGCGCTCAGGCCCCGCCGGGCCTCTCGGATCCCTGCGTGGCGGGGGCCGTGGACCCCACCGCCACTTCCAGTGATCGGCGCAGGTACGGCAGAGCCGCCTCCGTGTCCGCGGTGGCCGTGTGCGGGGCGCGGAACTGCGCGACGTACACGCACACGTCGTCCAGCAGCCAGCGCAGTCCGTAGAACGCGAGCGCCTCGGCGGAGACCTCCCGGCCGGACGTCTCGCGGTACGCGTCGATCGCCGGGGCGCACGAGCCTGCCGCCAGCCACAGATCACGCTCGGGCGGGGCGAGCGCGAGGGTGTCCCAGTCGATGAGCGTGAGCCGTCCGCCGGTCAGCCGCAGCACGTTGCCGGGGTGCGGTTCGCCGTGCGTGAGCACCGGCTCGGTGGCGGCGATGCGCGCCGCCGCCTCGTCGAACCCGGCCAGCGCTGCCCGGATCGCCTGGGGGCCGTGGGACGCGAGGAGTTCGCGGGCCGGCTCGGTGAAGGGCCCGCCGTCCGGCCACGGGGTGTCCAGTTCGTCGAGGGCCGCGTCGAGGGCGGCCCGGTGCGCGAGGAGCCCCGGCTCGTGCACCGGGGGCGTGGCGGTGACCTTCGGGGTCGTGGGCTCCGGGGCGGTGGCGGCCGTCGGGGTGGCGGTGACCTTCGGGGTGGCGGCGTGGAGCCGGGCGAGGAGCCGGGCAAGTGTGATGCGCTCCGCCTCCGGCACGGCCTCCCCGAAGTGCCCGGGGGCGCCCTCGACGTACGGATAGAGGGCGAGGGCGTACCGCTCGTCGAGCCGGACCACGACCTCCCCCTCGGGGGTGGCGGCCGGAGCCACCACGAACTCCAGGCCCCCGCGCGAGGCGAGGGCCGCCGCGCTCCCGAGCGCCTGCCTCAGCGCCGCGAACCGGCCGGCCGCGGCCACGTCCGCCACCGTGACGAACCACGTCCCGTCGCCTGTCGTCCAGTGGTGGTCACCGAACCCCACCGGCGCGTGGACGAGATCGCCGGGTGCGACGGCGAGCCCCCACCGCTCGCGGAGGGTCCGGGCCAGGTCGTGGGTGCTGACGTCGTCAGGCGGCTGCTGCACGCGGCTCACTGTAGGGACGCGGCGAGGCGGCGGCGAACGCATTTCCCGCAGGGGTCGGCGGCCCCCTTCCGCCCGTGCTCCACTCCCGTCGCTTGTGTACCCCCTGGGGGTATGCTATATCTTCTCTCGCAGATACCCCCTGGGGGTATCGGTCAAGTGAAGGGATCTCGTCATGTCAACCGTCAACCCCCGGCGTTGGTGGGCTCTGGTCGTCCTCGCCGCGGCCCAGTTCATGGTCATCATGGACACCTCGATCATCGGCGTCGCCCTCCCCGAGATGCAGCGGGACCTCGGCTTCTCGCAGGGCGATCTGCAGTGGGTCTTCAACGCGTACGTCGTCGCCTTCGGCGGACTCCTGCTCCTCGGCGGCCGGCTCTCCGACCTCCTCGGCGCCCGCCGGGTGTTCACCGCCGGCTGGGTGGTGCTGATCGCCGGCTCGGTGGTCGCCGCCGCGGCGAGCGCCGCCTGGGTGGAGGTCGTCGGCCGCGCCGTGCAGGGCGTCGGCGGCGCGCTGATCGCCCCGGCGGCCATGACCCTGCTGATGGTCCTCTTCAGCCACGACCAGAAGGAGCTGGGCAAGGCGCTCGCCCTGTACGGCGCCGCCGCCCCGGCCGGCGGTACGGCCGGTGTCTTCCTGGGCGGTGTCTTCACCGAATGGCTGAGCTGGCCCTGGGTCTTCATCATCTACATCCCGATCGGAGTGGCGACCCTCGCCGCCACCAAGGTGCTGCCCGATGTCCCCTCCCGCCGTGGCGGCGTGGACGTCCTCGGTGCCGCCGCGGTCACCGCGGGTCTCGCGCTCGCCGTGTTCGCCGTGGTGCGGGCGCCCGAGGCGGGCTGGGGTTCGACCTCCACCGTGCTGCAGCTGGCCGGCGCCGTCGCCCTGCTGACGTTCTTCGTCGTGCTCCAGCGCACGCTGCGCGCACCGCTGATGCCGCTCGCCATCTGGCGCGCTCCCGGGCTGGCGCCCGCCAACCTCGCGATGACGCTGCTGGGCGCCGCCTGGATCCCGATGTGGTACTTCCTCAACCTCTACCTCCAGCAGGTGCTGGGCTACGGGGCCTTCGCCAGCGGCGCGGCGCTGCTGCCGATGACCGTGCTGCTGATGGTCTTCATGACCGCCGTCACCGCCCGGCTGCTGGGTCGCTTCGGGGCGAAGAAGCTGCTGGTCGGGGGGCTGTTGGTGCTGGCTGCCGGGCTGCTGTGGCTGTCGGCCGTCGAGCCGACGGGCAGCTTCGCGGTCGACGTGCTGCCGGCCTCGCTGGTCGCCGCGCTCGGCATGAGCCTGGCCTACATCCCCGGCCTGATGTCCGCGATGGCGGGCGCCCCGCAGGAGCAGGCCGGCCTGGCGTCCGGCATCGTCAACACCACCTACCAGGTCGGCTCCGCCCTCGGCCTCGCGGCCCTCACCGCCGTGGCCACCTCGCAGGGCGCGGGCGAACTGGGCAACCTCCCGGCCCTGACGGACGGCTTCAGCGCCGCGTTCACCGGCGCGGCGGCGCTCGCCGCGGCGGGCGCGCTGCTCACGGCCCTGCTGATGGACCGCAAGAGCCGCGACCGCCGCGTCGCGAGCTCACCCGGCACGCCCGCCGGGGCGGACCGGAAGCAGGAGGTGGCGGGCTGACCGGACGCAGGGGCGAGGACGCCCGCAGATATGAAAACGCCCACGGGCACAGGGACGGCTACGGGAAGAGGGACGGCCGCAGGACCAGGGACGGCCACGGAACAGGGACAGTTACCGGGGGAGGGGCCACCGCACGGGCGGTGGCCCCTCCCGTTTGCGGTACGCCCGGGGCGGGGCGCGCCGGGCGCGGCACCGAGCCGCCACGTGCGGGGCGGGCCGCCGGATGCGGGTTACGCCGGACGCGCAGGCCACGCCAGTGGGGGCGGGCGCGTTGGCCGTGCGGGCTGCGCCGGTGGGGGTGGGCGCGCGGGCCGCGCTGGCGGAGGTGAGGGCAGGCGCGCCAGCCGCGGAGACCGCGTCAGCGGGCGTGACGGCTGCGCCGGGGCGGGGTCTTGGCGCCGTACCGGGCTGTGGCGGAGTCCGGTGCCGCACCGTGCCGTACCGTGTCGGCCTCCCGGCGGGCTGCCGTGCCTGCTTCTCTTGGCCGAGCCCAGGGCTCGGAGACCGCGTCAGCGGGCGTGACGGCTGTGCCGGGGTGGGGCCTTGGCGCCGTACCGGGCTGTGGCGGAGTCCGGTGCCGCACCGTGCCGCACCGTGTCGGCCTCCCGGCGGGCCGCCGCACCCGGTTCTCTCGGCCGAGCCCAGGGCCCTCGCCGTGGCTGCGGCGAGTGCGTGTGGGGCGTCGCGGCTGGGCTGAACACCGACGCCTCGCGTCGGTCTCCCGGTCGGGCCTCCGCGTGGGCCGCTGCCCTCGCCCAACCCCAGAGCCTCCGCCGCGGCCGCGGCGAGCGCACGTGAGGGTTGGGCGGAGCCCCGTGCTGCACCGCATCGGTCTCCCCGTGGAGTCACCGCTGCCGACAGCTCAGCTCAGGGCCTCCGCCGCGGCCGTGGCGAACGCGTCTGGGGCGTCGAGCATGATGTTGTGACCGCAGTCCGGTACCGGCACCATCCGTACGCCGGACGCCGCCAGTTGTTCCGCGCCCGGAAAGGGGCCGTCCGCCTGCGGCCACAGGAACGTGCGGGGTATGCGCAGTGCCATCAGCAGCTCCCGCATCACCGGCGTGCTGCCCCGAGCCAGATGCACCGAACTGCGGTACACCGCCTCCCGCCCGCACAGCCGCAGCGTCGCCCACCATTCGGAACCGGCCAGCTCCGCGAACTCCTCCCAGCCGCCCCCGCGCACGAACTCCTCCTCCGAGTACGAGGCGATCCCCCAGCTCCCCACGCCCCCGCGCTCGGGCCGCCGGGCGTCGAGGTTGCCGTCGACGACCAGCAGCCGGGACACGAGCCCCGGATGCCGCGCCGCCAGCACGATCGCCAGCGCGCCGCCCATGCTGTGCCCGACGACCTCCGCCCCGGACACACCCGCGGCCCGCAACGCCGCGGCCAGCGCGTCCGCATGGCCCTCCAACGTGTAGTCGAAGCCGGCCGGCCGGTCGCTGATGCCGAAGCCCAGCGGATCGACGAGCAGCGACCGCCGGCCCACCAGCCGCGGATGGGCGGCCGCACCCGCCCAGTACGGCGCCGCACTGGCCCCCAGCCCGGCGAGATAGACCCGGGCGGGCTCCGCGCCGGGCAACTCGGCCCAGCGGATCCGGTCCCCGGTCTCCGTCACGACAGCGTCGCGCACAGCTCCTCCTCCCTTCCCGCAACGGCGGAACCCGCCACCCCGCCCGGAGCGCCGTCCCCGGCGAGTGCCTCCGCCACCGCCCGGGCGAACCCCTCCGGGTTGTCCAGCATGATGTTGTGCCCGCAGTCCGGTACCGGCACCATCCGTACGCCGGACGCGGCCAGTTGCTCCGCCCTCGGGAAGGTGCCGTCCCTCTCCGGCCACAGGAACGTGCGCGGCAGGGACAGCCCCACCAGCACTCCGCGCAGCTGGTCCATCACCTCCCGGGTGAACTCCATCCCCGACCGGTGCAGTGCCTCCAGCCCGGCCAGCCGCATCGTCGACCACCAGTGCGGACCGACCGCCGCCCGCACGTCGCGCCAGCCCCCGGCGAGGAACTCCTCCTCCGTGAACCAGGCCAGCCCGCTCCTCCCGGGCGCCGGCGGCCGGGGTATCACCCGGTCCAGCGGGGAGTCGACCAGCACCAGCCGTGACACCAGCCGGGGATGCCGCGCCGCCAGCAGCACGGCGACGCACCCGCCCATGCTGTGGGCGACCACCTCGGCCTGCTCGACGCCCGCCGACTCCAGCGCCGCGGCGACCGCGTCGGCGTGCGCCTCGAAGGTGTAACCGAAGTCCGTGGGGCGGTCGCTCAGTCCGAAGCCCAGCAGATCCACCAGCAGCGACCGGCGCCCCGCGAGCAGCGGATGGGCGGCCACGGCCGCGAAGTACGCGGGGGAACTGGCCCCCAGCCCGTGCAGATACACCCGCGCGGGGCCCTGCCCGGGCAGCTCCGCCCAGCGGATCCGGTCCCCGGCCGCCGTCACCACAGCGTCACGCATGAGTCTTTCTCCTTGTCGCATCCATGTGTCGCATCCATCGGTACCGCCCCCCGGCCACAGCTGAAGTGGCCACAGCTGAACCGGCCACACCTGAACCGGTCTCAGCCGCCCCCGTCTCAACCGCCCCGGTCACCACCTGCCCGCGCGGCAGGGCGCGCCGGAACAGCCACTCCACGACCCCGTACTGCAGCCCCGTGCTCAGCGCCATCGCCGCGCAGATCCCCGGCAGCCCCAGGGGCGTGAGCCACGCCGCGAGCGGCAGCAGCACGACCGTCCCCGCCGCCGTCACGCCGGCCATCGGCCCGGCGCGCCCGCTGCCCTCGAACACCCCGCCCAGGGCGATGAAGCAGGCCAGCACGAGCAGATACGGAGTGACGCAGCGCAGCATCAGCGCGCCCGCGTCCGCCACGTCCGCCTCCGCGCCGAACAACCGCATCACCCAGGGCGCGGCGGCCAGCAGGGCGAGCCCGCAGACCAGTCCGAAGAGCAGGCTCACGACCACCGCCTGGCGTCCGACGGCCCGCCGCTCGTCCCGGCCCGCCCCGAGCGTGTGCGCCGTGTGGATCGATGCCGCCTGGCGTACGGCGTAGAACCCCATCGTGGCCACGTACATGGCCTTCAGCGCGATGCCGTACCCCGCCGCCTCGACCACGCCCAGCCGGGCCACGACCACGACCAGCCCGAGCGAACCCGCCATCCGGATCAGGAAGTCGGACGACATCGGCAGTCCGATGCGCACCGTGCGCAGCATCTCGGCGTACACCGAGGCGCGCGCCGGACCGTCGGCGCGGTCGCCGCGTACGGACCGCAGCGCCGTGCTGCGGCGCAGCGCCAGCAGACCCAGGAGCAGGGGCGGGACACGGCCGAGGACCGTGGCCAGGGCGGCGCCCTGGATGCCCAGCTCCGGCAGCCCCAGCCGGCCGAAGATCAGCAGCGGGTCGAGCACCAGGATCAGCGCGTTGGCGAGGAGAGCCAGGTGCATCGGCGTGCGGGTGTCGCCCGTGCCCTTGAGGATGCCGTCCACGAACCACTGGCCGTAGAAGACCACGATCCCCGGCAGCGCTATCGCGAAGTAGCCGGTGGCCAGCTCGGTGGCCCGTGCGCCGCTGCCGCCCAGCAGCAGCTCCGCGAGCGGCTCGCGCAGCAGCCACCCGCCACCCGCCACGGCAGGTGTGAGCAGCGCGAAGAGCAGCAGGCCGCCCCGCAGGGCGCCGCGTATCGCCGCCCCGTCGCCCGCGCCCATGGCGGCGGCTGTCCGGACCGTGGTGCCCTGCGCGGTCATGAGGATCACGCCGAGCAGCACCGCCTCGACGGTCGTGGCGGCCGCGACCGCGGCCACGGCGGAGGCGCCCAGCGAGGTCACCCACAGCACGTCGACGATCCCGGCCACGACGCCCGCCAGCAGCTGCAGATAGACCGGTCCCGCCAGGGCGAGCAGCCTGCGGCGATGCGTGTCCATCGGATCCCCTCCCTTCCTGGTCCCCCGCCTCGGTTCGCTGTACCTCGTAGCGCTGTACATCGAATCGAGGTATCTCGATGCGAGGTACGATGGCATGCCGGACCAGGCCGGCGCAAGGGGGTTGTGGACAAGTGCTCGAGCTGTCGATCCTCGGCTTCCTCTACGAGGAGCCGCTGCACGGATATGAGCTCAAGGAGCGGATCAAGGGGCTCAGCGGGCATGTCCGCCCGGTGAGCGACGGCTCGCTCTATCCGGCTATCAACCGCCTGATCAAGGCGGGACTGGTGGCGGAGTACGCCGAGCCCGGGGCCGGCGCCGCACCGCGCCGCACCCTGTCGCTCATGGACAAGGGGCGCGAGGCGCTGCGCGAACGCCTCGCCTCACCCGCGCCGGCCGAGATCAGCGACACGCAGCGCTTCAACGTCCTGCTCGCGTTCCTCCGCCACCTCGACGATCCCGCCGCGCAGGCCGCGGTGCTGCGCCGGAGGCTGGAGTTCCTCGAGGAGCCGTCGAGCTTCTTCTACGACAAGGGCCGGCCCGTGCGGATGGAGGAGGTCGCGGACCCCTTCCGGCGCGGCATGCTCCGGCTGGCCCGGGCCTCGGGCCGGGAGGAGACGGCGTGGCTGCGGGAGGTCATCGCCGAACTGGAGGGCGCCGCCACCGGCGCCGCCCCGGCCTGACCCCGCGGATGCCCCCGCTCGAACCGGTGAACGCCCAGCTCGAACCGCTGAACGTCCGGCCTGACCCCGTGACCCTCAGCCGTACAGCCGCTCCGCGTACTTCGGCCCGTAGTACTCCTCAAGCTCCTCCAGCGCCCGGTCCGGGACCTCCAGAAGCTTCGCGATCTTCGCCCGGTTCGGCAGTTCGTCGCCCGTGCCCCAGGTCTCCGGCTTCCAGGTGCCCGAGCGCAGGAACGCCTTCGGGCAGTGGTGGAAGACCTCCTCGACCTCCACGACCAGCGCGAGCTTCGGCCGGTGCCCCTTGACGACCATGTCGTCGAAGAACGGCGCCTCGCGCACGATGCGCGCCCGGCCGTTGATCCGCAGGGTGTCGGGGCGGCCGGGGAGCAGGTAGATCAGGCCGACGTGCGGGTTGCTGAGGATGTTCCGGAAGCCGTCCATCCGGCGGTTGCCCGGCCGCTCCGGGATGGCGATGGTGTGGTCGTCGAGCACGACGGTGAAGCCGGCCGGGTCGCCCTTGGGCGACACGTCGCACCTGCCGTCGGCGTCCGACGTGGCCAGGAAGACGAGCGGGGACCGGGCGAGCCATTCGCGGTCCAGCGCGTGCAGGGTGGCGCGCTGCTTGTCCACGGCCTGCTGCATGGGGGCGCCCATCAGGGCGCGCAACTCGTTCTCGCTGGTGACCTCGACGAACTCGGCCGTTTCCACGTACGCCCCCAAGGCTCGATGACGTGATCGATTACCAGTTCATCATACGGAGAGCGGAAATCCCCCACGTCCGGGTTGTCCACCTTGCTCCGCCCGCAGCGCGGAACCGGCTTGACTTTATACCCCCGGGGGGTATCCTTCGAGGTGTTGAGAGGAGAGGGATCATGAACACTGCGGCCAAGGCAGGGATCTTCGCGGGCGGGCTGGTCGTCGTCTTCGGCGGCGCGTACGGGGTGGGCAACGCGGTCGGTCCGGAGAGCGCGGACCCGGAGCCGTCGGCCCACGGAGGGCACAGCGAGGAGGGCGACGCGCAGGCGGGCCACGGCGGCCACGAAGGGGAGGCCGCGGCCGGCGCCGCGGCCGGCGGGCTGCAGGTGTCCGAAGGCGGCTACACCCTCGACCTGAGGACGGACCGACTGCA
Organism: Streptomyces sp. NPDC051940; assembly: GCF_040680895.1. Classification (NCBI taxonomy): domain Bacteria; kingdom Bacillati; phylum Actinomycetota; class Actinomycetes; order Kitasatosporales; family Streptomycetaceae; genus Streptomyces; species Streptomyces sp. NPDC051940. The sequence continues at coordinate 37,041 of NZ_JBFAXR010000003.1, forward strand.
GGCGGGCAAGGCCGGCGAGCTGGAGTTCGCCATCCTCGACGCCAAGGGGCGGCCGGTCACCGCGTACGAGGTGGAGCACGAGAAGGAGCTCCATCTCATCCTGGCCTCCCGTGACTTGTCGACCTATCGCCATGTGCACCCGACCCGCGCCGCCGACGGCACCTGGAGCATCGGCGTGAACCTGCCGACAGCCGGCGACTACCGGGTCTTCGCCGACTTCAAGCCCGCCGCGAAGGGGGCGCAGGACCTCACCCTGGGCGCGGATCTCGCGGTGGGCGGCGCGTACAACCCGGCCGGACTGCCCGAGCCGGCGGCCACCGCGACCGTCGACGGCTACACCGTCACCCTCGACGGCGGGCTGGCGTCCGGCGCCGGCCAGGAGCTGACGTTCAAGGTGGAGAAGAACGGAAAGCCGGTCACCGATCTGCAGCCCTACCTCGGGGCGTACGGGCATCTCGTCGCCCTGCGCACCGGAGACCTGGCCTACCTGCACGTGCACCCCAACGGCGAGCCCGGCGACGGCTCGACGAAGCCGGGACCTGGTGTCTCCTTCTCGGCGACCGCTCCCAGCGAGGGCGCGTACCGCCTGTACCTGGACTTCAAGCACGACGGCGTGGTGCGCACGGCCGCCTTCACCGTGAACACCGGACAGGAGGCGCCCGCCGCGCAGGAGGAGGAGCACGAGGACGGCGGCGACCACAGCCACTGAGCGTGATTGGATGCCGTCCATGACCGCGACCAGCCGCAAAGCCCTCGTCCGCCGGCCCTCCCCGAGACTCGCGGAGGGCCTGGTCACCCATATCGAACGCAGCCCCGTCGACCCGGCACTGGCCCTGCGCCAGTGGGAGTCGTACGTCGCCGCGCTGCAGCTCCATGGATGGGAGACGCTGGAGGTCGGGCCCGCCGACGACTGCCCGGACGGGGTGTTCGTCGAGGACACCGTGGTGATGTTCCGCAACGTCGCCCTGATCTCCCGTCCGGGCGCCGACAGCCGCAAGCCGGAGACGGCGGCCGTCGAGACGGCCGTGACGGCGCTCGGCTGCTCCGTCAACCGGGTGCGCCACCCGGGCACCCTCGACGGCGGCGACGTGCTGAAGATCGGCGACACGGTGTACGTGGGGCGCGGCGGGCGTACGAACGGCGAGGGCGTGCGCCAGTTGCGGTCCGCGTTCGAGCCGCTCGGCGCCCGGGTGGTGGCGGTGCCCGTCGCCAAGGTGCTGCATCTGAAGTCGGCGGTCACGGCACTGCCCGACGGAACGGTGATCGGTTATCCGCCCCTGGTCGACGACCCCTCGCTGTTCCCGCGCTTCCTGCCGGTGCCGGAGGAGAGCGGATCGCATGTCGTCGATCTGGGCGGCGGTGCGCTGCTGATGGCGCAGAGCGCGCCCGAGAGCGCGCGGCTGTTGGAGGACCTCGGTTACACGCCGGTGCCGGTCGACATCAGCGAGTTCGAGAAGCTCGAGGGATGCGTGACTTGTCTGTCGGTGCGGCTGCGGGGCCTGTACGCCTGAACGGTGCGCTGGCCGGCTACACCCCCGCCGGGATCCGGTGCAGCCGGTGGTGAGGTGCCCCGGCCAGCGTCAGATGGCCGCCCAGGGAGCGTCCCTGGGGCGTGCGCGGGGCGCACAGGCCCGCCGGGAGGCCGGCGGCGGTACGCAGGGCCATCGCCCGCCGCCGCGCCCGGGCGGCGGCCAGCTCGCCGCGCAGATCGCCCGTCGACGACTGCACGGCGGCCAGCAGGTCGAAGGTGCGGGACGTCCAGTACGGGCTCGCCAGCCGGCTCCAGACGGCCAGCGCCTGCCGTACCGACTCCAGTGCGGCGTCCGTACGGCCGGTGTGCAGCAGCAGATCCGCGCGTGAACGGAGCGCGAGTGCCTCGCCGAAGCGCTCGCCGAAGCGGCGGTAGGCGGTGAGCGACTCGTCGATCATCCGCTCGGCGGCGCCCGGTTCGCCCGCCGCGTCCGTGATGTGGCCGAGCCAGTGCAGCGCGTGGATCTCGCCGACCCGGTCGCCGTGGCCGGCGAACAGCTCCCGGCTGCGGACCACCCGCTCGCGCGCGAGCTCCAACTCCCCCTCCGCGAGGGCGGTGAGCCCCAGGTAGCGCTCGGCGGTGGCGACTCCGTGCAGATGGCCGTCCGCCTGCGAAATGGCCAGCGCACGCTCGAACTCCGCCCGCGCCGTCGCCGGCCCGCCCCGCTCCAGCTGCAGACTGCCGAGCCCGCAGCGGGCGTACGCCTCCGCGCGCACGTTCCCCGTCGTCTCCGCGGCGCCGATGGCCCGGCGCAGACAGGACGTCGCCGGCCCGTACTGGCCCCGCAGCCGCAGCAGTACGCCGAGACCCGCGGCGGCCGCCGCCTCGCCGGGGGCGGCGTCAACGACCCGGCGGGCGGTGCCCATCGGGCCGCCGATCCGCTCCGTGCCGCGGGAGCCCGCGCCCGGCAGCCGGCCGTACGCCCCGAGCGCCTGCCGGAAGGACGCCACCGCGTCCCCGTAGCGGTCCTGCACGGTGTTCAGTTCGCCGAGGTTGCGGTGCAGCACCGCCGTGCCCAGGGTGTCCCCGGCGGCGCGCGCCGCGGCGAGCGCCGTCTCGTGGGTGTCGCGCCAGTCGTCGAAGTGCGCCGCCGACTCGAAGTAGCCGGCGAGCGAGGCGGCCAGCCGCCAGGCGACCCCGGCATGCCGCCTCGAACCGTTCGCCGCCGCCTGTCTGATCAGCGCGCAGAGCGTCGTCCGCTCCGCCTCCAGCCACGCCAGCGGAGCGGAGCGCACCAGCTCGCGGTCCGCGGGCCGCCACGGCGCGGGCGGCGCCGGCACCGGCACGGCGAACCCGGACCCGAGTCCTGCCTCCGCCGCCCGCGCCAGGTCCAGGTACGCGGCGTACACGCGGCCGAGCGCCGACTCGCGGCCCTTGTCCGACTCCTCGGCGGACGCCCGCTCACGGGCGTACAGCCGCACCAGGTCGTGCAGCCGGTAACGCGGCTCGCCGTCCGGGCCGCCGGTCTCCGCCACCTCCACCAGATGGTTGTCCACCAGGACGTCGAGGGTGCGTTCCGCCTCCTGCCGCGGCCGGTCCAGCAGCGCGCCCGGCACCCAGCCCGGCACTGTCGGCGCGTCCAGCAGCCCCAGCAGCCGCAGGACCCGTCGGGCGTCCGGCGCCAGCGCCTCGTAGCTCAGCGACACGCTGGCCCGTACCTCCAGATCACCCGCCACCAGCTCGTCCAGCCGCCGCCTCTCGTCGTCGAGGGCGTCCGCGAGCCGGGGCAGTGACAGATGGCGGCGGGTCGCCAGCCGGGCGCCCGCGATGCGCAGCGCGAGCGGCAGGTTGCCGCACTGCCGTACGATCCGCTCGGCGGTGACCGGATCGCGGCGCGGACGGTCGTCGCCCACCGCGCGGGCCAGGAGCTCCAGCGCCTCGCTGTCCCCGAGCAGCCCCAGATCGATGCGGACGGCGCCCTCCAGACCGGCGAGTCCGGCCCGACTGGTGACGATGACCGCGCTGGAACCGGTGCCCGGGAGGAGCGGCCGCACCTGCCGCTCGCCCACGGCGTTGTCCAGCAGCACCAGCGTGCGGCGGTCGGCGAGTTCGGTGCGGTAGCGGCGGGCGCGTTCGTGCAGCCCGTCAGGTATCGCCGCTCCCGTCATCCCCAGCGACTTCAGAAGGGACGCCAGCGCGTCGCACGGATCGGCGGGCAGATTGTCGGCGGCACGCAGATCGGTGTGCAACTGCCCGTCGGGGAACGCGCCGCGCAGCAGATGCGCCGCATGCACGGCGAACGCCGACTTGCCGGCACCGGCGACGCCCGTGACGACGACCGTCCGCGGCACACGGGTGTCGGCCGCCAGCAGCTTCTGCACCCGGATCAGGGGCTCGCGCCGGCCGACGAAGTCCGGTACCCCGGCCGGCAGCTGGCACGGCGCCACCCGGCGCTGCGCCCGGGAGGCGCCCAGCACCTCCGCGTGCACCCGCTGCAGCTCCTCGCCGGGCTCCACCCCGAGCTCCGTCACCAGCACCCGGCGCGCCCGGACGTACGCCTGCAGCGCGTCCGAGCGGCGGCCCGACCGGTGCAGCGCCAGCATCAGCCGCGCCCACAGCGGCTCGCGCAGCGGATGCTCCGCGACCAGGGCGCCCAGTTCCGCGGCCAGTTCCGGATGCCGGCCCGCGGCCAGCTTCGCGTCGGCGAGGTCCTCCCAGGCGCTCAGCCTGCACTCCGCCAGCCGCGCCGCCTCCATCCGGATCACTGGGCCGGCCGGTACGTCGCACAGTGCCGGGCCGCGCCACAGGGCCAGCCCCTGGGTGAGCAGACCGGCGGCCCGTTCCGCGCGCCCCTCGTCGAGCGCCGTGCGGCCGCTCTCCGCGAGGGCGCAGAAGCGGCCGGCGTCGGTGCCGTCGGACGGCACGTCGAGTTCGTAACCCCCGGGCCGGGTGCGCAGCCCCTCGCCCGCCGCGCCGAGCCCCCGGCGCAGCCGGTGCACGTACACCTGCAGGGACTTGGCGGCCGAGTCCGGGATCCGTTCGCCCCACAGCTCGGTGATCAGTGCGTCGCTGGAGACGAACCGCCCCGCGTTGACGAGGAGATGGGCGAGCAGCGTCCGCTGCTTGGCGGCGCTGAGCTGAACCCACCGCTCGCCGTCGAAGACGTCCAGCCGTCCGAGGATCCGAAAGCGCATCACACCGCCTGGGGTCGCGGCCGCCGGGGGACTCCGGACCCTGCCCGGTCCATGGCTGCAACCATCCAGGCGGGTGGCGGTACATGTCAAGAAGCCCCGTCGGCTCCGCGTCACCAGCCGTGCAACCGGGACGCAACCGGCGCGCTGCGCCACTGCCGTACACAGGGCCGTACAGCTGTCTCCTGACGAGTAGGAGCCCCCTCGATGCGACTGCCCCCCGCACTGCGCCGCACAGCCGCCTGGGCGGCCGCGCTGGCGGGTCTGGCGGCCCTGGCCGGCCAGCCCACCGCCGCCGCGGCACCGGCGCCAGACGACACCCGCACCGTGTCCTACCACGGCTACCGCATGACGGTACCAGCCGGCTGGCGGGTGGTGGATCTGGCCGAAAACCCCGACGCCTGCGTCCGGTTCGACTCGCCCGCCGTCTATCTGGGCCGCCCCGGAGACCAGGGTGCCTGCGCGCCCGGCCTGATCGGCCGTACCGCCGGCATCGTCGTCGAGCCGATCGACGCCCGTTCCGCGAAGAAGACCACCCCCGCGACCGCGCGGGCGGAGCGCGGCGCAGCGACCGCGAAGGGCGCCGCTTCGAGCAACGACACCATCCAGATCGCGGTGGAGGACGCCGGCGTCCTGGTGACCGCCGCCCACACCCCGCAGACGGAGGCCGCCGTCCGTGGAGTGCTGGCCACCGCCACCCTGGCCTCCGACGCCCGGCGCACCGCGCTGCCCGCCGCCTCCGGCGGCGCCTCCACCCTCGCCGCCGCGGGACCGCAGCCCGGCAGCTTCCTCGGCAAGGGCTTCGACGCCTGCGCCGCCCCGTCGCAGACCAAGATGGACGCCTGGCTGGCCAGTTCGCCCTACCGGGCGGTCGGCGTCTACATCAGCGGCGCCACCCGCGCCTGCTCGCAGCCCAACCTGACCGCGAGCTGGGTCACCACCAACACGGGCAAGGGCTGGCACCTGATCCCCATCGACGTCGGCCGGCAGGCGCCCTGCACGTCGTACTCCAACAAGATGTCCACCGACCCGGCGACCGCCCGCAGCCAGGGCGTGAGCGCGGCGGCGGCGTCCGTCACCGCCGCGCAGAACCTCGGCATCGGGGCGGGCAGCGCCGTCTACAGCGACATCGAGAACTACACCCCCGGCAGCACCTGTACGGCGGCCGTGCTGTCGTACCTCTCCGGCTGGACGCAGGGACTGCACGACCGCGGCTATCTCTCCGGGGTCTACTCCAGCGCCTCCTCCGGCATCAAGGACGCGGCGAACAACTACAACAACGGCGCCTACACGCGTGTCGACCACATCTGGTTCGCCTGGTGGAACAACGTCGCCAACACCGATGCCGGAACCTATGTGCCGGCCAGCTACTGGGCCAACCACCAGCGGCTGCACCAGTACGCGGGTGACGTGAGCGAGACGTGGGGCGGGCAGACCATCTCGATCGACCGCAACTACCTGGACGTCGGCACCGGCACGCCGCCGGCCGGCTGCACGTCCGTCAACCTCAACTTCAGCGCGTACTCCACCATCCAGTCCGGCGCCACCGGCGGCCTCGTCTCGGCCGCGCAGTGCCTGCTCGAGGCGGCCGGCTTCGACCCGGGTCCCATCGACGGCATCTTCGGCTCCGGGACGACGACCGCCGCGAAGAACTTCCAGACGTCGAAGGGCCTGACCGCCGACGGTGTCATCGGGCCGAAGACCTGGACGGCGCTGCTGTCCCGCGGCTCGACACCGACCATCCAGAACGGCTCCACCGGTGAGGCCGTCACCCGGCTGCAGCGGGCGCTGACCGCGGCACTCGGGCGGACGATCGCCATCGACGGAGACTTCGGCCCGGGCACCGAACAGGGCGTCCGGGACTACCAGTCGTCGCGCGGACTCGGCGTCGACGGCATCGTCGGACCGGCCACCTGGGCGGCCCTCCAGTCAGGGAAGTGAGTTCGATGAAGCGAACCTTGAGGACCTGGGCGCTGATCGCCTCCGTGGCGGCCCTGCTGTTCGGTCTGGGCAGCCCGGCCTCCGCGTACAGCCAGGCGTTCTTCCCGACCACCAGCAGCGGCAACCGCGGCACAGACGTGGTGGCCCTGCAGCACCTGCTCAACCAGGCCGGCCAGAGCGTGGCCACCGACGGCGTCTTCGGCTCCGGGACGACGACCGCCGTCCGCAACGTCCAGACCGCGAAGGGCCTGACGGTGGACGGCATCGTCGGACCCGCCACCTGGGGTGCGCTCGCGGTGACCGTGCAGTCCGGCAGCAACGGTTCCGCGGTCAAGGCGCTGCAGTACCAGCTCAACGCCAAGCGGGGCGCGGGACTGGTCGTGGACGGGGCCTTCGGACCGGCGACGGACTCGGCGGTGCGGTCGTTCCAGTCCCATGCGGGCATCGGCGTCGACGGGGTCGTCGGCCCGACCACCTGGAAGAACCTGCTGTGGCACTACGAGAACGTCAACTTCGGCACCGGCACGATGTGCGCGCAGAGCCCCGACGGCAACGCGAACGCGCACTGGGGCACGGCGTCGGGCGTGGGTCAGCTGGAAGCCGGCGCGGCGTCGTTCGCCGGCACCGGGAACGGCAAGCTCCCGGTCGGCGACAGCGGCTTCGAGCACGGCGGGGCGATCCCCGGGCACGCCAGCCACCAGGACGGGCTCGACTTCGACGTGTGGCCCATCCGGACGGACTCCGCGCAGTGCACGGCGGGGCGCATCACGTGGCAGTCCTCGACGTACGACCGGGCGGCCACCCGGCAGCTGGTGCAGGCGATCCGGGCCGCCGCTCCCGGACACGTGAAGCTGATCTTCTTCAACGACCCCCAGCTGATCGCCGAGGGCCTCACCACCCAGTACGCGAACCATGACAACCACCTGCACATCCGGTACTGCGAGAAGGTGCATCCCGACTCGCTGTACGACTGCTGACGCTCGGTGAGCGGGGGCCGGTGCGGTGTGTGCCGCACCGGCCCCTTTCGCGCTCATGCGCGGTGGCGGCCCGGGGTGCTCCTGCGGCGGAGAGAGGTGAACAGGGCCGCGGCGCCCACCGCCACGGCCGCCGCACCGGTGATCGTGTACGGGGCGACGGAGGAGCCGCCGCCCGTGTCCGCGAGGGTGGTCGCGGGGGAGGAGCCGGCCTGTACGGCGGGGGCGTTGGGCGTGGGGGAGTGGGACGCGGGGGTTTCCGCAGCGGGAGCGGCGGGAGCGGAGGCGGCATCCGTGGCCGGGGCGGGCGCGGGTCCGCCGAACGTCACGTCCGAGCAGCTGTAGAACGCCTCCGTGCTGTCCGAGCGCTGCCAGATCGCGTACACCAGATGGCGGCCCGATCGCTCCGGGAGCGTCGCGGGCAGCACGTACGCGCCGTTCTCCATCCGCGGGTCGGTCACCTTCGCGATCGGCGCCGGCGACAGGTCCGACCACCTCAGGGGCTGGGTGGGGTCGTAGCCCTCACGCGTGACGAACAGCTCGAAGGTGCCCCGGTGCGGCGCCGTACCCGCGAACCGGAACGTGCGCGGGCCGGGCGCCACGGCCGTCGCCGGCCAGTCGGCGCGTGGCAGGTCGAGCCCGCGATGCTGTTCACGGCCCGCGCTGCACAGCTCGCCGTCGGGGATGATCTCGCGGGACCGGCCGCCCGCGTCGGCGATGTTCACGCCGTTCCAGTCGTAGAACGCCTGCGGTCCGCTGACCGCCACGGCGGCCTTGCAGGCGGCCGACTTCGGCGCCTCCGGGCCCTCCCGGTAGCAGCCGTAGACCCGGCTCACCGGGTCTTCCATCGAGCCGTGTGCCGAGGCGGGGGCGGCGGACAGGGCCAGGGGAGCGGCGGCCAGGACGACGGCGAGGGCGAGGGAACGGCGTGCGGTCATACGGGACTCCATGCGGCTGGTGGTACGGGCCCGGCGCGCCGGTGCCACCCTCCGTGACGCGGCGGCACCGACGGCCGTTGCCCTGTCGGTCCCGAGCACGCTAGGCGGGCTGGAGGTGGGGGAGTGGGCCCTTATGGCCCGGTTAAGGAACCGCTCAGGGCTCATTAAGCACAGCGATCAATGCAGCCGCTCACGGCTCATCCGGCACGGGGATCACATGAGTCACAGAGGTCTGCCGGGTCCGTGCCGCGTTGTCAGACCCCTCTGTCAGCCTGATCCCATGAACAGCCGAACGCATCGCCACACCGAGGTCGTCGACGTCCATCTCCTGCTGCGCCGCGGCGCGGAGATACTGCTCGCGCGCCGCTCCGGCACGGGTTACGCGGACGGCCTGCTGCACGCACCGTCCGGCCATGTCGAGGACGGCGAGGACGTGCGTACGGCGGTACTGCGCGAGGCCGAGGAGGAGACGGGGCTGGTCCTCGGGCCCGAACAGCTGCGGGTGGCGCTGGTGATGCAGCACCGGTCGCCGGCGGGCTCGCCCCGGATGGGCTGGTTCTTCGAGGCGGAGCTGCCATCCGGGTCGGAGCCGGTCAACGCCGAGCCCGACAAGTGCTCGGAGCTGGGCTGGTATCCGCTGGACGCGCTGCCCGACGACATGGTGGCGTACTGCCGGGCGGGCGTGGAGGCGTACCGGGCGGGGGAGAGGTTCGTGCTGCACTCCACCGGCCGGGCGACGGGATCGCGTACGACCCCGAGGCGCCCGGCCGGGCGCAGACGCTGCCGCGGACGGGACGGCGGGGCATATGAACCCGTGCGCGGGTCAGAGGTCGCGCACGTACCGCCGCTCTCCGGCGAACGGCTCATAGCCGAGGCGCTTGTTGATCGCGAGCATCGGGGCGTTGGTGTCGTCGTTGCCGGTGAAGGCGTCGGTGTAGCCGGCCGCGCGGGCCCGGCCCAGCGAGTCGATCTTCGCCAGCCTGGCCAGTCCACGCCCCCGGTATGCGCGGGCCGTCCCCGTGCCCCGGGAGGCGAGCCGGGTGCGGCCGTCGGTCTCGACGTAGGAGTGCGCGGCGGGCACACCGTCCACGACCACGACCGTGCTCAGCTCCTGGTCGATGCCTCCGTGCACGAACGTGTCGTCGAACCAGGCGTCGAACTGCAGCGCGTCGCTCACCACGTCGCCGGGTTCGTCCTGCACGACCTCGCTCTCCAGGGCGAACAGCCCGTCCGGGTCCTCGCGGAACGCGCCCAGCGGACGCAGTCCGGTCCCCGCGGGCAGGGCGGGCACCTCGGGCAGCGGGGTGCCGGTCAGGTCGAGGCGGAGGATGCGCGAGGAGCGGGAGCTCGTGTAGCCGCGGTGCTCGGCGAAGGCGCGCGGCCCCTCCTCGTCCATCACCCAGGCGTGCACCCGGGTGGCTCCCAGCCCCCGCAGATAGCGCTCGGCCTCGGCCAGCAGGGCCGTACCGGCGCCGCGGCTCCGGTGGTCCGGATGCACCTGGGGGTTGGCGAACGCCTGCCCGGGCTCGGTCGTCTCGTGCTGCAGGCCGACCTGGCCGGCGCCCACGATCTCGCCGTCGAGCTCGGCCACGAGCAGGCGCAGGCGCATCGCGGCCGGGGCGTGGGCGGCATGGTCGATCACGGCCTGTGGTGTCTGGACGAGGAACGGAACGGCGGCCCGCCGCACCGCCAGCACGGTCTCGGCGTCCTCGGGGCGGAAGTCACGGATGATCAGCGGCATAGGGCCGCACCATACGTCGGAAGGGGGGAGGACGCATGCGGTTATTCGGTGGGGCACCGCTGCCCCGAAGCCGCCGGCCGCGCACCGGCAGCGGGCGCTCAGCCCTCTCCGTACGCCGCCCGTACCGCCTCGCGGGCCGCCCGGAGGGCCGCCGCCTCGTCCAGGCCGAGACGGCGTGCCCGCTGGGCGAAGGACAGCGCGGCCGCGGCCGCCTCCTTGGCCGCCGCGTCGCCGGCCGCGGCGATGAACGTCCCGTTGCGGCCCCGGGTCTCGATGACGCCGTCGACCTCCAGCGCGCGGTACGCCTTGGCGACCGTGTTCGCCGCGAGGCGCAGCTCCTCGGCCAGCCCCCGCACGGTCGGCAGCTTGTGCCCCGCGGGCAGCACACCGCTACGCGCGGCCTCGGCGATCTGCGCGCGTACCTGTTCGAACGGCGCCTCCGTGGCGGCGCCGTCCACATGGATCCTCAGGCTCATACGACCATTCTCCCCTCGGTACGGGGGTGGCACCGGGCCGGGACCCCCGTACCAGGCCCGGCGCCACCCCGATCAGGGATAGAGCTTGGTGACCGCCGTGGCGGTCGTGGACTTGAACTCTTCGACCGGCGCGTCGGAGAAACCGCCCATCTGGCTCCACTTCACGACGGTGACCGTGGCCCCGTCCCGGGCGACACCGAACAGCGAGATGCCGTACTCCGATTCCGGGGCGGAGGTCGCCACACCGAACACCCGGCCGCCGTCCTCCGCCGGCACCGGGCCGAACGCCCTGCCTTCCGCCCAGCCGCCCTCGATCCGGTCCTCGAAGTCCTCGGCGCACTCGTGCAGGGACGCCGACAGCTTCGCCGTCAGTCGCTTCGCCGCGTCGGCGCCCCCGGTCCTGAAGACGAGCTGCAGCGCGCCCGTGTCGAACTCCGTGCCGAACTCGCGGTGCGACGCGCCGTGGCGGGGCAGCAGTCCGGCGCCGTCGAGGCAGAACACCGGGTACTCCGGCAGCCCGGCCGCGACCGGCTGCGCGAACCACTCGGACGCCGGGTGCGGGGGGAGTTCGCCCGGCTCCAGGAAGACGGGGTCCGCGGTCTGCGGACGGTCGGCCTCGGCTGTCGCGGTCGTCTCCCCACCCGCGGACGCCGCACCGCTCGTTGTCTCCTTCTGCGACGCGTTGCCCCCCGGCTGCGTGCCGCTCTTCGACGCGCCGCCCCCGGGCCGCGCGCTGCTCTGCGACGCCGCCGTGGTCGGTGCCGGCGTCTCGGCGGAGGCGTCCTGCCGCGTCAACGCCACGGCGACCACCGTGGCACCGGCGGCCACCACGGCGAGCGCCGCGCGACCGAGCTGCTTGTTGCTGTACATGATCGTCCCCGTTTCCCGGTACCGTCCCGGCCTCCACCCTGCGGAGCCCGAGGAACCACCCGCAAGCGGGGGACGTCGATACGGGAAGGTGGAACGGAATCACACATCCCACCAGCGGGGATGTCACCTCCATGGAATGCTCCGGTGGGACGGCGGAAGAGGGGTGGGACACGTGACGGGCACCGGCAGGGAGGAGTTCGCGGCCTTACTCCGCGAACTCAAGGACCGCTCCGGACGCAGCTACGGGGCACTCGCGGCCCGGCTGCACGTGAGCACCTCCACCCTGCACCGCTACTGCAACGGCGACGCCGTCCCGACCGACTACGCCCCGGTGGAGCGCCTCGCCCGGCTGTGCGGGGCGACGCCCGACGAACTCGTCGAGCTCCACCGCCGCTGGCTGCGCGCCGACGCGCTGCGCCGGCTGCCCTCTGTACCGCAGCCGCAGGACGCGCGGGCGGCGCCGCCCGCGCCGGTCCCGGCCGCCGGGGCCGACAGGCTCGAGGTCGAGGCGTCCGGCTCCCCGGCCCGGCGCTTGTGGCGGTCGCGGAGGCCGCTGTTGCTTCCCTCCGCCATCGGGGCGTCCCTCGTCCTGCTGCTCGCGGCCTCCGCCGTCAACTCCGACGACAACCCCGGCGGGCGGCCCGAACACGGCGGCGGGAACATCGCCGCACCGCAGAGCCCGCAGTCGACCGCTCCGTCCTCGAAGGCCCCGTCGCCGTCGGAGTCCCCCTCCGGCGCCTCCACCTCGGCCTCGCCGCCGGGCGAGGACAAGGGCAGCCCGCGCGCCACGGTCGAGCCGCGCGGCGGCACCACCGCCAACCCCATCGCCTGGACGGCGCGTTCCCACATCTGGGACGCCGGCTGCGCCCACACGTACCTCGTCGACAAGACGCCCGCCGAGGTTCCGCCGCCGCCCGTCGAGCAGTACGCCGAGTCCTGGGCGCGCACCCAGAACGCGGTGCACGGCGGCCGGACCATCGTCGAGGCGGTGCTCGAGTCCCGTGACGGGCAGCCGGTCGTCATCCGCGACGTCCACATCCGGATCGCCGGGCGCACCGACCCGGTGGCCTGGAACGCCTTCGGCATGTCCGACGGCTGCGGCGGCGCGCTCACGGAGGCGACGTACACCGTGAACCTCGACGCGGAGCGGCCCGATCCGCGGCCGCAGGACGGCTTCGACGGCGAGAACGTCCTCCCCGTCGCGAAACTCCCGTACGAGATCAGCAAGGGCGATCCGCTGTCCGTGCGCATCGAGGCGAGCACGCAGCAGTACGACGCGACGTGGACGCTCGAGATCGAGTGGAGCCGTGGCGAGGAGCAGGGGGTCGTGACGATCGACGACCGGGGGGTGCCTTTCCGCACCAGTAGTGCGGAGGGGCGGGCGATGTACACCTTCCGGGAGGACGGGTGGGCCAAGGAGTTGGTGGAGTAGGCGTTACGGGGTGGCCGTGGGTTCGTCCGCCGCGCTGGCCGGTTGTTCCCGTGCCTCCTCCAGTGCGAAGGCGTCCAGCACGCGGACGACGCTGCGGGTGAAGAACGCGTCGTAGTCCAGCGTCTCGGCGGCGGTGGCCGTCAGGGCCGCCGCGAGGTGCGGGTAGGCGCCGGTGGCCAGTTCGCCCGTCAGGTAGGCGGTGCGGATCTCCTGTTCCTCCTGCGGAGTCCAGGGGAGGGAGCGGGCGCGTTCCGCCACGGCGTGTTCGTTGGTGACGTACGCCATGACCGTGGCGTTCACCATCGCCAGCAGTTCCATCTTGGTGCCGGGTGGGATGCGCATCGGCTCGAGGGCCGCCAGGAAGCGGTCGATGAAGCGCATCGTGTGCGGGGTGAAGCCGTAGGCGGCGCTGTCCACCAGGCGTAGCAGCCAGGGGTGGCGGCGCAGGAGGTCGCGGCTCTGGGTCGCCAGCTGCAGGGCGTCGTCGCGCCAGTTGCCTGTGAGGGGGGTGGTCAGGTCGTACTCGGCGCTGGCGGCGTCGACCATCAGTTCGTGGAGGTCCTCCTTGCGGGGGATGTAGTTGTAGAGCGACATCGTGCCGCAGCCGATTTCTGCGGCCAGGCGTCGCATGGAGACTGCGTCCAGGCCGTCGGTGTCCGCGATGCGGGTTGCTGTCGCGGCGATTTCGGTTCTTGTGTGGGCGGGGCGGGGGCCTCGGCCCGTGCGGTTCGGGCGTGTCCAGATCACGCCCGGTTCTGTTTTCGGCAAGGGGTCACCTCCTGTGGGTCCCATGCTACGTACGGCGTACGGCGCGGGGTCTCGGTGCGGTTCCGCTGCGGGGGCTTCGCCCCCGGGTCCCCGTTGCGGCCTGCGGCCGCGTTTCGCGCCTGCGGCGCTCGTCCTCAGACGCCGGACGGGCTTCATGTCGCGTTGCGCCGGCTGGCGCGATTCGGCGCTGCGCGCCTCAGTCCTCAGACGCCGGACGGGCTGGGTGGGCGTCGGTCGGGCTGACGGGTGCGGTTCCGTCGGCGCCTGCGGCGCGGTTCGGCGCTTCGCGCCTCAGTCCTCAAGCGCCGGACGGGCTGGGTGGGTGTCGGTCGTGCTGACGGGTGCGGTTCCGTCGGCGCCTGCGGCGCGGTTCGGCGCTTTGCGCCTCAGTCCTCAGGTGCCGGACGGGCTGGGGGTGGCCCCCTCGCCCTGGTGATCGGATGGCACACCGTACGGCGTACGTAGTCGTCGTGCTAACCTGAGGGTATGGATACTACGTACGCTGTACTTAGTGAAGGGCTCCACAAGCGCTTCGGTGACGTGCATGCCCTGCGTGGGCTTGAGCTTGCTGTTCCCGTCGGGAGCGTGTGCGGGGTGCTCGGGAGCAACGGGGCCGGGAAGACCACCGCGGTGCGGGTCATGACCACGTTGCTGGCGCCCGATGAGGGGCGCGTGTGCGTGGGCGGGTACGACGTCGTCCGGGAGGGGGCGGACGTGCGGCGGGCCATCGGGGTGACCGGGCAGCAGGCCTCGCTGGACGAGGACCTGTCCGGGAGGGAGAACCTGCGGCTCTTCGCCACCCTGCAGCGCCTGCGGGGGAGCGAGGGGCGGCGGCGGGCCGACGCACTCATCGAGGAGTTCGGGCTCGAGGACGCCGCGGGGCGGGCCGTGCGGACGTACTCCGGCGGCATGCGGCGGCGGCTCGATCTCGCCGCGAGCCTGATCGGGCGGCCCGAGGTCCTCTTCCTCGACGAGCCGACCACCGGTCTCGACCCCGCCAGCCGCGGCCAGATCTGGGAGCGCGTGCGCGCGCTGGCCGCCCAGGGGACGACCGTGCTGCTCACCACCCAGTATCTGGAGGAGGCCGACCAGCTGGCCGACGACATCGTGCTGATCGACCACGGCCGCGCCGCGGCCACCGGCACGCCCGCCGAGCTGAAGTCCCGGATCGGGTCCTGGGCGGAGGCCGTCGTCGCCGAGCCCGCCGCGCTGTCCGGCGCCGCCGTGGTGCTGGCCTCGCTGACCGGGGGCGAACCCGTGCTGGACGAGGAGCGCCTCGCCGTCGGGGCCGTCGCCGTCGGCCCCGGTCTCACCCTGCCCCGTATCGTCCGCGAACTCGACGCCGCCGGGATCCCCGTCGTCGACGCCGGACTGCGCCCGCCCACCCTCGACGAGGTCTTCCTCGCCCTGACCGCCAAGGAGCCCGCCGTATGAGCACCGTCACGACCTCCGCGAGCGCCGACCTGCTGTACGACACCCGCGCCATGGCCGGGCGGCAGCTGAACCGGGTCCGGCACAACCCCGGCCTGTTCGTCATCACGCAGGCGATGCCGCTGACCCTGCTGCTCTTCTTCGGGTACGTCTTCGGCAGCACGGTCGCCCTCCCGGGCGGCGCCGACTACCGCACGTACATCGTCCCCGGCCTGCTCGCCACCGCCGCCGCGGGCGGCCTGGTCACCGGCATGCTGACGGCCGCGGCCGACGCACAGCGCGGGGTGCTGGACCGCTTCCGGACGCTCCCCATGAGCCGCACCGCCGTGCCGCTGGGGCAGGCCGCCGCCGACGTGCTGATCACGGCGGTGGGCCTGGTGCCGCTCGTCGCGGTGGGGTACGCCGTGGGCTGGCGGATCGAGAGCGGCCCCGACGAGGCCGCCGCGGGCTTCGCGCTGCTGCTGCTCCTGCGCTTCACCAGCGCCTGGATCGGCTTCCATCTCGGCATGGTCGTCGGCAAGGAGGAGGCCGCGGGGCAGCTGGCGAGCATGACGTTCATGCTGCAGCTGCTGTCCAACGCCTATGTGCCGGCCGCCGGACTGCCGGGCTGGCTGCGGCCGGTCGTCGAGTGGAACCCGCTGAGCGCCTTCAACACCGCCGCCCGCGAGCTGTTCGGCTCCGCGGTCCCGGGGCTGGACGACGCGGCGGGCGCGGCCTGGCCGATGACGCATCCGGTCGCCGCGTCCCTCGGCTGGTCCGCCGTCCTGCTGGCGGTGTTCGTGCCGCTGGCGGTACGCCGTTACGCGCGGACGTCCGCGAATACGTGAGCCGCACGGCACTTCCGCCGCACGGGAATTCGCTTTATCGACTTATGGCCACAGAAAAAAGACGGACGGACACGCCAATGCCGGGTATGGCGTGTCCGTCCTGTGGAACCGGGACGTTCAGTGGTGACGGTTGCCGAAAAGCGTGCGACGCAGCCGCCGCAGCGGCGCGAAGAGAGACAGGCGCTCCGTCTTGCTCGGCTGGCCGCGCTCCGGCTTCGGCTTCCGCGAGGTGAGCTCCTGCATGAGCAGGGTCGCGCCCTCCGCCTCCGCCGCAGGCACGGCGGGGCCGGCCAGTATCGCCAGATGGCGGTCGACCCGCGCTCTGGAGGCGGTGTTACCGCAGTCGATCGCAGGGACTCGGGCCCTGCTGCGCATTGCTATCTGTTCCATGACACTCCCCACCCATACGAGGGCTCCCGGCCCGGGCAGGGTAACCCTATCGTCCCGCGGCGTCACGTGCGCATCCCCCGTACCGGATTCACCCATGATTCAAGGGCGTTGACGCGGAAACGTCAATCAGGCACCGCCCAGGGCGAGTTGTACGAGGGGGGCGCTCGTCGGTTGTTTCGATCCCCCCGCGGGCTCCTCCGTTACCGCGAGTGTGCGCACCGAGGCACCGAGGGAGGCCACCGACGGGTCCGCGAGATCCAGCAGTCCCGCCGGGCGGATGGGGCCCGGCTGCTGGTCCATGGCCCACAGCTGGTACGTGCGGCCCGCCCCGGGCTCGGGCAGGCCGGTGAGCGTCACCACCGCGCGGCCGAGGTCCTCGGACACCACGGCGTTCAGCCCGCCGCCGTCCTCCCGCGAGGAGAGGGCGACGGCGTCCGGCGCCGCCAGCACCTGGCGGACCGCGGCGGCCTGCGCGCGCTCGTCGTCCAGGTCCTGCGCCGCCCGGGTCCACAGCACACCGAACACGGCCGCAACGGCCAGCGCGCACGCGGCCCCCGCCGCGGCCAGGCGCACGCCCCACGCGGGCCGGGGGACCGGCGCCGGACGAACGGACGGGCCCCGGGGAGCCGTCACCGGACGGGCGGGCGCCTCCTGCTCCGTGGTGCGGATCGCGGCGAGCACCCGCGCGCGCATCGCGTCGGGCGCAGGCAGCGCGACCGCGCGGGCGAGCCGCACGGTGTCCTGACGGAGCGCGCGAACCTCCGCCGTACAAGCGGGGCACCGTCCGAGATGGCGCTCGAACTTCCGTTCCTCGCGCGGAGAGAGGGCCGACAGGGCGTACGGGGCGGCGAGCGCGTGGGCGCGCCCGCGCAGGGGGTTCACGCGACACCCCCGTCCAGGCAGGCGCGCAGCCGCAGCAGGCCGTCGCGCATCCGGGTCTTGACGGTGCCCAGCGGCAGCGACAGCCGCTTCGCGACCTCCCGGTAGGTGAAGCCGTCGTAGTACGCCAGGGTCACCGACTGCCGCTGCAGATCGGTGAGGGCGTCCAGGCAGCGCCGTACCGACTCGCGCTCCAGCCGGCTCTCCACGGTCTCCACCACCTGGTCGAAGGCGGGCTCCTCCGCGCGGCGGCCGACGCGCTCCTCCCGCTCGCGTGCGGCGCGCGCGGAACGGACACGGTCGACGGCCCGCCGGTGGGCCAGCGTCAGCACCCAGGACAGACCGCTGCCCTTCGCCGCGTCGAAACGGGGCGCACCGCGCCACAGCTCCAGGAGCACCTCCTGCGCCACCTCCTCCGACTGGGCGGGATCGCGCAGCACGCGCCGGACCAGCCCGTACACCGGTCCGGAGACCAGCCCGTACAGCTCCTCGAACGCCCCTTGGTCGCCGCGGGCGACCAGCGCCAGCAGCTTCCCCTCCTGGTCCTCGACCACGCCGCCTCCCCTACGGCCACCGCATCGGCGGCCATTGTCCCGTCACCAGGCATTCGTGGCGAGGGCCGGGATCGGATTGGTACGGCGGAGGGCGCGGCTCCGGAAGTGGGCCGGTACGGCGGAGGGCGCGGCTCCGGAAGTGGGCCGGTACGGCGGAGGGCGCGGCTCCGGAAACTTTCCGGGAAGCCCACCAATCCGCCCCGCCCCCCGTCCCGAATGACCCCGTGCCAAGCCGCTTTCCGAGCGAAGGACGGACGCGATGTCCACACGGATCAAGACCCTTGCCGCACTGACCTGCGGCGCCCTGGCGGCCGGGGGGCTCGCCGCCGGCGGTGTGACAGTGCTCGAGCCCGGGGACGCGGCCGCCTCCAGCCACCGCGAGGCGCCGCTGATCGCCGGCCAGCCCGAGTACGACAACACGGACGTGTACGCGTTCGTCAGCCCCGACAAGCCCGACACGACCACGCTGATCGCCAACTGGGTGCCCTTCGAGGAGCCCGCCGGCGGTCCCAACTTCTACCGCTTCCCCACGGACGCGCAGTACGACATCCACATCGACAACGACGGCGACTCGCAGGGCGACCTGCTCTACCGCTGGACGTTCAAGAGCAAGGTCCGCAACGGCAACACCTTCCTGTACAACACGGGACCGGTGACCAGCCTCGACGACCCCGACCTCAACTTCAACCAGACGTACGACATCGACCTGATCAAGCTGGACAAGCAGCGCGTCGTCTCCAAGACGAAGGTCGCCGACGATCTGCCGATAGCCCCGTCCAACGTGGGCAAGGCCTCGATGCCGGACTACAAGAAGCTGCGCGACCAGGCCGTGAAGACCGTACGCGGCGGCGGGAAGTCCTACGTCGGCCAGGCCGACGACCCGTTCTTCCTGGACCTGCGGGTCTTCGACCTGCTGTACGGCGGTGACCTCTCCGAGGTCGGCAACGACACGCTGAAGGGCTACAACGTCAACACCGTCGCCCTGCAGGTGCCCACCGCCTCCATCCGCCGCTCCTCGCAGCAGCCGATCGTCGGCATCTGGTCGACCACCCAGCGCCGCAACGCCTCCGGCAGCTGGACCCAGGTCTCGCGCCTGGGCAGCCCGCTGGTGAACGAGGTCGTCGTCCCGCGCAAGGACAAGGACAAGTTCAACGCGTCCTCGCCCTGGAACGACGCCCAGTTCCTGCCGTACGTCACCAACCCCGAGCTGCCGAAGCTGATCGAGAAGATCTACGGCATCAAGGCGCCGGCCACCCCGCGCAACGACCTGGTCGCGGCGTTCCTCACCGGTGTCGACGGGCTGAACAAGCCGCCGAACGTCCGCCCCGCGGAGATGCTGCGGCTCAACACCTCCATCCCGCCCACCGCCTCGCCCAAGCGGCTCGGCGTGCTCGAGGGCGACAAGGCCGGCTTCCCGAACGGGCGGCGGCTCACCGACGACATCGTCGACATCGAGCTGCAGGTCGTCGAGGGCGAGCTGACCGGCAACCCGAACGACCTCGGCGACGCCGTGAACGCCAACGACCTGAAGTTCGGCCAGGCGTTCCCGTACGTGGCGGTGCCGACCTCCGGCTCGGACGTCCGGGGCGGCTCCTCGACCTCCTCGTCCGCCGACAAGGGCGGTACGCAGGCGGGCAAGAGCAGCACGCAGCTCGACGGCGGGGCGGCGACCGCCGCCTCCGGCAGTGACGACGACTCCACGCTGCTGGTCGCCTCCGCGGCCGCCGGCGCGGGCGGTGCGCTGCTGGTCGGGCTCGGGCTCGCCTGGTGGCGGATGCGCGGTCGCCGGGTGACGGCGCTGTGATCCGGTGCCGGACGGCCGGTGCGCCGTCCGGCACCCCACCGGCAGGGCGCGGCCGCTCCGCCTGATCCCCCTGGCGGCCGTGCCCACACCGGCGGTACGGGAGCGCCTCTCCGCTTCGCGCGCCCGTACCGCCGGTTCCATCCGTCTCCCCGGAAGAACGCAGCGCCCCTCCGACCGCAGGTAGCACCCCTCCCGACCGCAGGTAGCACTCCTCCCGACCGCAGGCAGCTCCGAGAAACGAGGTGGGCACGATGACCAAGACCCGCATCCGGCTCCCGCGCCCCCGCGCGGCGGCCGGCGCGACCGCGCTGGCGCTGCTCCTCACCGGGGCCGCCCTCGTCCTGGACGACTCGCCGTCCCCCGCCGCCAGGTCGGTGGCACCGCAGGCCGGCGCCCCGTTCGAGCGGCTGGCCGGCGCGGACCTCGACCGCGGCGTGAGCGCCCTGCAGACCCATTTGCGTGCCCAGCCCAAGGACGCCGCCGGCTGGGCGGCCCTCGGCGCCGCCTACGTCGAGCAGGCGCGCTCCGGCGCGGACCCCACCCGCTACCCGCAGGCCGAGAAGGCGCTCGCCAGGTCCCTGGAGCTGAGCCCCGGCAACGAGGTGGCACTGGCCGGGCAGGCTGCCCTCGCCGCCGCCCGCCACGACTTCTCCGGCGCCCTGCGCGCCGCCGACCGGGCGCTGCGCGTGAACGCGTACAGCGAGCGCGCCCTGTCCAGCCGGGTCGACGCGCTGGTCGAACTCGGCCGCTACGACGACGCCCTGCGCGCCGCCCGCACCGCCGACGCCCGCCGCCCCGGCATACCGGTCTTCACCCGCTACGCCTACGTCCTCGAACTGCGTGGCGACCCGGCCGGCGCCAAGCGCGTCCTGTCCCTCGCGCTGGACACCGCCACCGCCCCCGGCGACCGCGCCTACACCGCCACCCAACTCGGCCAGCTGGCCTGGACGCAGGGACGCTACGACGAGGCCCGCCGCTACTTCGTCTCCGCTCTCGACGCCGATCCGACGTCCCTTGCCGCGCTGGAAGGGCAAGCACGTACGCGCGCGGCACAGGGCGACGTACGGGGCGCGGTGCGCGATCTGGAGCAGCTCGTACGGCGCAGCCCGCTGCCCGGCGCGCTGGCCGCCCTCGGCGAGCTGTACGAGGCGAGCGGCCGCCGCGCCGAGGCACGCGCGCAGTACGACCTGGTGGCCGTCCAGGCACAGCTCGCCCGCGCCAACGGCGTGGCCGTGGACCTGGACACGGCGGTCGTCGCCTCCGACCACGGCGACCCCGACGAGGCCCTGCGCGCCGCCCGCGCGGAGTGGGCGCGGCGGCACACGGTGCACACGGCCGACGCGCTGGCGTGGGCGCTGCACCGCTCGGGGCGCTCCGAGGAGGCGCTCCGCTACGCGGACTTCGCGGTGTCCGTCGGACTGCGCGGAGCCGAACTCCGCTACCACCGCGGCATGATCCTGCTCGCCCTGGGCGACACGACGGCCGGCCGGGCGGACGTGCGCACGGCACTGCGCCTCAACCCCCACTTCTCGCCCCTCGGGGCGCGCGCGGCGAAGGAGGCCCTGCGATGAGCGGGCGCGTACGGAACGACCGTCCCCGCGTGAACCGCCGGCGCCTGCTGCGGCTCGGCACGGTGGCGGCGGCCGCGCTGGCCCTGGCCCTGGCCGCCGCGCCGCAGGCGAGCGCGCACCCGCTGGGCAACTTCAGCGTCAACCAGTACGACGGGATCGTCGTCACCCCGCGGGACCTGCGCGTCGACCATGTGGAGGACCTCGCCGAGATCCCCGCCCAGCAGGCGCGCGGCGCCATCGACCGCGACGGCGACCGCACCCTCGACGCCGGCGAACTCGCGGCCTGGGCAGGCGCCCGCTGCGACGCCGCCGCACGGGACGCGCGCGCCACGGTCGACGGCGGCGCGGTCCCCGTACGCCGTACGACCGCGACCGCCCGCGTCCGTGAGGGACAGGCCGGTCTGCCCACCCTCAGGGTGGAGTGCGCGCTGCGGGCGGAGCCCGGCACGGGCGTCGTCGGCAGCGGCGGGCACCGGATCGAGTACCGGCCGGCCGACGCGGCGACCGCACGCGGCTGGCGGGAGATCACCGTCCGGGGCGACCGGATGACGCCGAAGGACTCCGGCGTACCGGCGGAGTCCGTGTCGCGGCGGCTGACCCGCTACCCCGGCGATCTGCTCTCCTCGCCGCCCGAACACGCCTCGGCCGCCTTCTCGGTGACGCCCGGCGGCCCCGCCCTTGCCAAGGACACCACGTCCGACGTGGCGGCGTCCGGCATCCTGCCGCGCGGTGCGGACCGCTTCACGGAGTCGCTGACCGGGCTCGTCGCCCGGCACGACCTCAGCCTCGGCTTCGGCGCGCTCGCCCTGGCGATCGCGCTCGCCCTCGGCGCGCTGCACGCGCTCGCGCCGGGTCACGGCAAGACGCTGATGGCCGCCGCGGCGGCGGCCGGGGGGCGCGGTTCGCTGCGCGACATGGTGACCCTCGGGGCGTCGGTCACGGTGACCCACACGCTGGGGGTGTTCGTCCTGGGGGCGATGGTGATCGCGGGCTCCTCCGCGACACCGGCCGTCGTGACCTGGCTCGGCATCGTGAGCGGGACGGTGGTCATCCTGGCCGGCGCGGGGCTTCTCCGCCGGGCCTGGGCGGGGCGGGAGCACGGGCATACGCACGGTCACGGGCACGGGCACTCTCACGGGCATTCTCACGACCACGGGCACACGCACGCCCATGACCACGCCCACGGCCACGCCCATGACCACCCCCACCCCCACGGGCACGACCACCCCCACCCCCACGGGCACGACCACCCCCACCCCCGCAGGAAGCGCCCCCGCACCGTCCTCCTGGGCTTCGCCGGCGGGCTGGTCCCCAGTCCCTCGGCGGTCGTCGTGCTCGTCGGCGCCACCGCCCTCGGCCGCCCGTGGTTCGGCGCGCTGCTCGTCGTGGCGTACGGGGCCGGGCTCGCCCTCACCCTGACCGCCGCGGGCTTCGCCGTCGTACGGCTGGGGCACCGGGCCAAGGCGGCCGCCGCGCACCGGCGTACGGCGGCCCGCTGGCTGCGGGCGGCGCCGTTCGGCAGCGCCGCACTCGTCCTGGTGCTGGGCTGCGGACTGGTCCTCAAGGGAACCGCGGCGGCCCTCGCATGACCCCGCGTCCCCGCCACCGGGCGGCCGCACGCCGCGCCCGTCGATCTCACCGCCAAACGCACAGCAGCCGCACCCGGTTGAGCGCTACCTTTGGTAGGAATCGCACCGCTGGGGGTTGGGGGACGTGCATATGAGCGGGGATGCGAACAACGGGCCGGTCGTCGTCGCCGGCCGGTACCGGCTGCTGGACGCACTCGGCCAGGGCGGCATGGGCGTCGTCTGGCGCGCCCTGGACGAGTCGCTCAACCGCGAGGTCGCCGTCAAGGAGGTGCGCGCCCCCCGGCATCTGGAGGAGGCCGAGGTCCAGCGGCTCTACACCCGGCTGGAGCGCGAGGGCTGGGCCGCTGCCCGGATCTCCCACCGCAACGTCGTCACCGTGTACGACGTGGCCACCCACGACGGCCGCCCCTGGATCGTGATGGAGCTGGTCCGCGGACTGTCGCTCGCCGACACCCTGGAGGCCGACGGACCGATGACCCCGGTCCGCGCCGCGCGGATCGGCGCCGAGGTGCTGGCGGCGCTGCGCAGCGCCCACGAGGCGGGCGTCGTGCACCGCGACGTCAAACCCGGCAACATCCTGATCGCCAACGACGGCCGGGTCGTCCTCACCGACTTCGGCATCGCGACGATCGAGGGCGGCTCGGCGCTGACCATCACCGGCGAGGTGATCGGCTCCCCGGAGTTCCTCGCCCCCGAGCGCGCGCTGGGCCGCAACCCGGGCCCGCCCTCCGACCTGTGGTCGCTGGGCGTGACGCTGTACGCGGCCGTCGAGGGCATCTCGCCGTTCCGCCGCGACACGGCCCTGTCGACGCTGCGTGCGGTCGTGGACGAGGAGTTGCCGCGTCCGGTGCGCGCCGGCGCGCTGACCGGTGTGCTGGACGGTCTGCTGCGCAAGGACCCGGCGCAGCGGACGAGCGCCGAGGAGGCGGAGCGCCAGCTGCACCTGGTCGCCGCCGGCGGGCAGCCCCGTACGGCGACGACCCGGGCGGTGCCGCCGGTCGCCGGATACTCGCCGACGGCGGTCAGCGGCCAGGCCCCCGCCGGCTCGCCCTCCTTCGGCCCGCCGCCCGCGACGACCGCCGCGAGCCCGTCGTACGGCCCCTCGACCACCACGACGGCCACCACCCCGGGCAACCGCCGTGCCGGCTTGGTCTTCGCCGCCGGGCTGCTGGTCCTCGCCCTGAGCGGGGGCGGCATCGCCTGGGCGCTGCTGAGCGACGACGACGGCGGCCAGCAGACGACCGGTACCACCACGCAGGGGAGCACCGGCGGGGACGCGGGCAGTACGACCGGCGGCGAGACGGAGGAGGCCAGCGAGACCCCCAGCGCCAGCCCGTCGACCGACGAGACGGACGACGGCAACTCGCCGTCGCCCACCAAGACGGTGGAGCTGACCGTCAAGCTCTCCGTCCACGCCAACACCGCCCAGTACACCGGCGCGTGCCCGCCCCCCGACGGGGAGGCGCCGTCCTTCTCCGGCAACATCGACGTCAACAAGGCGCCCGCCAAGGTGCAGTTCCGCTGGATCACGCAGAGCGGCGAGAACGGTACCGACTGGGCCACCGCGGAGTTCGGCAGCGGCGAGTACTCCGTGGCCGTCGAGCACACCATCGCGGCGTACACCGAGGGCGGCACCAACGAGGACGCGGTGGCCCTGGAGGTCAAGAGCCCGGGCGCCACGTCGCAGTACGTCTCCTTCTCGACCACCTGCGAGCAGCAGACCACCGAGAGCCCGTCCCCCGGGCCGTCCTGACGTACCGGAGTCCGCGTGCCGGGTCGAGCGGGGGCGGGTGAAAAACCTGTGTGCGCCGGGCGGCCCCGTAGCGGACCATGATGCGCATGTGCGCCGAGCGAGCCGACCGAGCCAAGGACGTCAGGAGGATCCTGCTGCCCGTCGACACCCCTGCCACGACCGTCGAGGACTCCCTCGCCATCCGGTTGAACGTGGACGACAGCGACTCCCCGGGGGATGTCGTGGACGCCCTGTTCCTGGGGCGCTTCGCCAGCGGAGAGCAGCCCTACTCCCGTACCCGCTCGATCGACAAGGTCAAGTCCGGCGCCACCCTGCTGCCGCCGGGCGCCGCCGTGCTGCGCTCGACCCACGACCCCAGCCGCGGCGGCTCCGTGCTGGCGGAGGGGCCCGGCTGGACCGTGCTGGCCACCCGCTGGCAGCGGGGCGCGGACGTCACGGTGACGGCGGTCAGCGACGAGCTGGCGGAACAGGTCCTGGGCCAGGCCACGGACGGCGCCGCCGACGAGCCCGAACCCCAGCCGGACGACGTGCCGATGGGGTTCTGGTACTTCTCCGCCAACCGCGGCCCCCGGCGCACCACCCGGAAGATCAGCGCCCCGTCCTGGGAGGAGATCCGCGCCAACTACACCGCCTCCGTGGCCCGTTCCATGGGAGCGCTGATGCGGACCACCCCGGACGACGTCACCGGTCGGCTGCTCCTGCTGCACGGGCCGCCGGGTACGGGCAAGACCTCCGCGCTGCGCACGCTCGCCCGGGCGTGGCAGGACTGGTGCCGCGTGGACTGCGTGCTCGACCCCGAGCGGCTCTTCAACGATGTCGGCTATCTGATGGACATCGCCATCGGCGAGGACGACGGTACGAACGGCAACCGCTGGCGTCTACTGCTGCTGGAGGACTGCGACGAGCTGATCCGAGGCGAGGCGAAGCACGCGGCGGGCCAGGCCCTCTCCCGCCTCCTCAACCTCACGGACGGTCTGCTCGGCCAGGGCCGCAACGTCCTCATCGGCGTCACGACGAACGAGGACCTGGAGCGCCTGCACCCGGCCGTCGTCCGGCCCGGCCGCTGCCTGGCGCGTATCGAGGTGGGCCCGCTGACCCGGCGCGAGGCGCTCGACTGGCTCGGCGACGACGCCGCGGACCACCAGGGCGCGATCGGCCGCGACGGGGCCGCGCTGGCCGAGCTGTTCGCCCTGCGGCGCGGCACGGGGCCGATGGGCGTGCCGGAGCAGACGGCGCGGGACGGGGCGGGGCTGTATCTGTAGGAGATCCGTAGGGAATCTGCAGGAAGCTCAGATCGGCATCCGGAGGAAGCTCAGATCAGCGCGAACTGCCCCTCCGGACCCTCCTCGTGGTGGTCGAACACCGACGCCGGCCGGCGCGCCCACCCCGGCACCGGCAGCACTCCCGCCTCGCGCAGCTCCGCGGGCCTGACCGGCGCCGCGACCTCCGGTGCCGGGGGCGCGTCCGCCATCAGCGCGAGCACCGTGACCAGCTCCAGCAGCTCCGACGTCCACGCCTGCGGCCACTCGCGCGGGCGCAGCGCCTCCAGGGAACCCGGCTCGGCCTCTACCGTGCGCCGCTCGAACCACAGCTGCAGCACCCGGACGCCCGCCGCCTCGAACTCCCACGCCTCCTTCGGCACCGGCGACACCCGCCCCTCGTCCACCAGCAGCGCCTCGTCCTCCTCGTCGTACGCCAGCTCGCGCGGGCGCGCCGGCAGCGCAGCGCGCACGTACGGGCGGCGGCCGCCCGGCAGTCGCGGCCGGGTGCCGCTGCGCGCGCCGCGCAACTGCAGGTCCAGCAGCCGGTGTCCCCGCTCCAGCCCGGCCGCCCACTCCAGCGGATCGGCGGTCAGCGGCACCTCGCACCCCTGCGTCCCCGCCCGCGCCACCGCCAGCGCCCACGCCAGTACGTCCTCGGGCGCGACGGACACGCCGAGCCGCCGCGTGAGGAACTCCACCAGTCCCGGGGCCAGGTTGGGCTCCCGCCCGCCGGGGCGCCGGTAGAGCGGGCGGATCCGGCCGGGGCGGCCGGCGGGGGAGCGGCCGTCGGGCAGCACGTCGGAGGCGACCAGCGGCGGACCGCCCGGCAGCGGGCCGAGCTCCACGGCGTACATCTGCCGCTCGTCGGCCACCCGCCACAGCTCGGGCCGTGCCTGGTCGATGAGCCGGTGGTCGGGGATCAGCCACTGCCGGTCGAACGCCCCGTGCAGCACCGGTATCGGATCGGGACAGGCCGCCGTCTCGCGCGCCAGCCGGCCCGTGCCCGTGCGCTGGCCCGGGAGCTGGCCGACGCTGCGGGTCGGCGTACGGCTGCGGGTGGGGTGGAACAGGGCCTCCCGCGCGGGCCCTTCGGCGGCCAGCAGCCGCGCCCAGCGCGCCCGCAGCGAGTCGGGGTCGGGCGCCATGATCCAGGGCCGCCCGAGCCGTAGGGGCGCCACGCCCCACGGCATCAGCTCCCCGAGTGCAGCCGTCCCGCCCACCGTCACGCGCCGACCTCCCGTTGCCGCCCCTCGGCTGCATCGTACGGGCGACCACCGACGGGCGCCCCGGTGACTAACGCGCTTCCACCGTCACGGAGAAGGAGAACCGGTCGCCGCGGTAGCGGATGCGCGCCACGTCCACCACCGTCCCCGACTCGTCGTACGACACCCCCGTGTAGAACAGCACCGGGCTGACCAGGGGAACCTTCAGCAGGCGGGCCGTCTCCGGATCGGCCAGCCGCGCCTCCACCGTGTCCGTGATCCGGGCGATCCGCACGCCCACCGCGTCGCGCAGCACCCGCGTCATCGGCCACCGCTCCAGGTCCGCGGGGTCGATGCGCGCGGCCAGCTCCGGGCGGACGAAGTTCTCCGCCCAGTTCACCGGCTCACCGGTGGACTCGTCGCTGCGCAGCCGCCGGTAGACCCCGACCTCCGCCAGCCCGGGGAAGTACTCCGCGAGATCCGCCGGCACCGGCCCCGGGCCGTGGCGCAGCACCGTCGAGGCGTCCCCCGACTGCTGGGCCACGATCGCGTCCACCGAACCGAGCAGCCGCACCGGCGAACCGCGCCGAACCGTCTCCTCGATGAACGTGCCGCGCCGCCGGTGCCGGCTGATCAGGCCCTCCTCCTCGAGCTCCTTCAGCGCCTGGCGCACGGTCAGCACGCTCACGCCGTAGTGCTCCGCAAGCTGCTCCTCCGTGGGCAGCCGCAGCGGGGCGTCGGGAGCGCGCCCGAGTATCGAGGCCCGCAGGGACTGCGAGATCTGATACCAGAGCGGCAGCTTCCGGTTGAGCTCGAGCGAGTCGGGCGCGAAGGTGCTCATGGGCGGAAGTTACTCTGCAGCCCCCGCCACACGTCGTCGTATCCGTGCTGAAGGTGCTCGGCCCCGGCGGCCTGCGCGGTTGCCGTCACCGGCCAGCGCGTCTCGAACATGAACGCCAGCCCGTCGTCGATCTTCTGCGGCTTCAGCTCGGCCGCCGACGCCTTGTCGAAGGTCTCCCGGTCCGGGCCGTGCGCGGACATCATGTTGTGCAGCGAGCCGCCGCCGGGCACGAACCCCCCTGGACCGGCAGTCTTGGCGTCGTACGCGCCCTCGATCAGGCCCATGTACTCGCTCATGACGTTCCGGTGGAAGTACGGCGGGCGGAACGTGTCCTCGCCGACCAGCCAGCGCGGGGCGAAGACCACGAAGTCGACGCCCGCCAGCCCCGGGGTGTCCGAGGGGGACGTCAGCACGGTGAAGATCGACGGGTCCGGGTGGTCGTAGCTGATGGTGCCGATGACGTTGAAGCGGCGCAGGTCGTAGACGTACGGCACGTGGTTGCCGTGCCAGGCGACGACGTCCAGCGGGGAGTGGTCGTACGTCGCGGTCCAGAGGTTGCCGCAGAACTTGTTGACCACCAGCGTGGGCCGGCTGACGTCCTCGTAGGCGGCGACGGGCGCGAGGAAGTCGCGGGCGTTGGCGAGGCCGTTGGCGCCGATCGGGCCGAGGTCGGGGAGGACGAACGGGGCGCCGTAGTTCTCGCAGACGTAACCGCGCGCCGTCTCGTCCAGCAGCTCCACCCGGAAGCGCACGCCGCGCGGGATGAGCGCCACATGCCCCGGCTCGGCCGTCAGCAGGCCGAACTCCGTGCGCAGCAGCAGCCCGCCGCGCTCGGGGACGATGAGCAGTTCGCCGTCGGAGTCGGAGAACACCTTGTCCGTCATGGCGGTGTTCGCGTGGTACAGGTGGATCGCCATGCCGGTGCGCTGCGTGGCGTCGCCGTTGCCGCCCAGCGTCCACAGGCCGTCGACGAAGTCCGTGCCCGGCGCGGGCTCCGGCAGCGGGTTCCAGCGCAGCCGGTTCGGGTCCGGGACGGTCTCCGTGAAGGGCGCGGAGCGGATGCCGCCGTTGCCGGCGCGGGTGAACGCCGGGTGCGCGGCGGAGGGCCGGATGCGGTACAGCCACGAGCGGCGGTTGTGGGCGCGCGGCTCGGTGAACGCGGTGCCGGAGAGCTGCTCCGCGTACAGGCCGAGCGGAGCGCGCTGCGGGGAGTTGCGGCCGACGGGCAGTGCGCCCGGGACGGCCTCGCTCTCGTGCTCGTTGCCGAAGCCGGAGGAGTAGGTCAGCCCCTCGGCGGTCTTGCGTGCGTCTTCCACGGTGCTCATTGGTGCGCGGCCCCTGCCCTTCGATCCGTGATTCCTATGTATGACCATAGGAATGGGTTCGGTGGTACGTCAATGGATCGCCCCTTCCGGCGCGGCGCCGGAAGGGGGTGGCGGCAGCACCTGTCGCCCGCCGCCGAGCCGGGATACCGTGCGGTATGTGCCGCGTCGTACCGAGCGGTATGTGCTGCGTCGTGCCGCCAGGAAGTGCTGCGTCGCGCCGCGGGAAGTGCCGCGTCGTACAGCGCGGTACGGACGACGCCGATGTCGCCGAGGGCCGAGGGGACGCCATGTCGAGGAACGCCCTGCGTATCTGTCCGCTGTGTGAGGCCACCTGCGGCCTGACGCTCACCATCGACGACACCGGACGGGTGACCGGCGCCCGCGGTGACAGGGACGACGTTTTCAGCGCCGGGTTCATCTGCCCCAAGGGCGCCTCCTTCGGGGCGCTGGACGCCGACCCCGACCGCCTCACCGCGCCCCTCGTCCGGCGCGACGGCGAGCTGCGCGAGGCGAGCTGGGAGGAGGCGTTCGCGGCCGTGGCCGCCGGGCTGGGGCGCGACGGCGTCGCCGTCGTCCTCGGCAACCCGAACGTGCACACGATGGCCGGCGCCCTCTATCCGCCGCTGATCGTGCGCGCCCTGAACAGCCGCGCCGTGTTCTCCGCGAGCACCGTCGACCAGATGCCCCGGCAGGTCGCGAACGGCTACCTCTACGGCGATCCGCTCGCCTTCCCCGTACCCGACCTCGACCGCACCGACCACCTGCTGATGATCGGCGCCAACCCCCTCGTCTCCAACGGCAGCATCGCCACCGCCGCCGACTTCCCCGGCCGGCTGAAGGCCCTGCGCGCCCGCGGCGGGCGGCTCGTCGTCATCGACCCCCACCGCACCCGTACCGCCCGCATCGCCGACCGGCACGTCGCACCGCGGCCCGGCACCGACGCCGCGCTGCTGCTGGCGATGGTCCATGTCCTGTTCGCGGAGGAGCTGACCGCCCCCGTCGCGGACGTCGACGGCGTCGAGGACGTGCGCGCCCTCGTCCAGCCCTTCACCCCCGAAGCGGCCGCCGGGCACTGCGGTGTCGACGCCGAGGAGATCCGTACCCTCGCCCGCGAACTCGCCGCCGCCCCCACCGCCGCCGTGTACGGGCGGGTGGGCTCCACGACCGTCGAGTTCGGGACGCTCACCAGCTGGGCGGTCGACGTGCTCAACATCCTCACCGGCAACCTCGACCGCCCCGGCGGCGCGATGTTCCCGCTCGCCGCCACGGCGAAGGTCCGCCCGCCCGGCCCCGGGAAGGGCTTCCGTACCGGCCGCTGGCACAGCCGGGTCTCCGGGCACCCGGAGGTGATGTCCGAGTTCCCGCTCGCCTCGCTGGCCGAGGAGCTCGACACGCCGGGGGAGGGGCGGCTGCGGGCAGTACTTACTGTCGGCACGAACCCGGTGCTGTCCGCTCCCGACGGGGAGCGGCTCTCCCGGGCGCTGGACGCGTGCGAGTTCATGGTCAGCGTCGATCCGTACCTCAACGAGACCACCCGGCACGCGGACGTGATCCTGCCGCCGCCGCGGCCTGTGCAGAGCGGCCACTACGACTTCCTGTTCAGCTCGCTCGCCGTACGCAACAACGTCCGCTACACCCCCGCGGCCGTTCCGCTGCCCGACGGCCGTCCCGACGAGTGCGAGATCCTGGCCCGCCTCGCCCTGATCGCCGGCGGGCTCCCCGCGGACACCGACCCGTCCGTCGCGGACGCGATGGCCGTGGACTTCGCGCTGAAGCAGGCCGTCGCGGACGAGGACTCCCCGGTGCACGGGCAGGACCCGGCCGCGCTCGCCGCCCGGCTCACCGGCGGTACGGGCGCGGAGCGGCGGCTCGACATGATGCTGCGCCTCGGCCCGTACGGGGAAGGCTTCGGCGCCGACCCCGAAGGCCTCACCCTCGACAAGCTCCTGGCGCACCCGCACGGCATCGACCTCGGGCCGCTGCGGCCTCGGCTCCCGGCGGTGCTGCGCACGCCTTCCGGCCGTGTCGAACTGTGCCCCGCTCCCCTCGCGGCCGACGTGCCGCGGCTGCGGGCGGCGCTCGGCCGGCGGCCGGAGGACCTCGTGCTCATCGGGCGGCGTCATCTGCGGTCCAACAACAGCTGGATGCACAACGTGGCGCCGCTCACCGGCGGCAGCAACCGGTGCACCCTCCAGGTGCATCCGGGGGACGCGTCCCGCCTCGGGCTCACGGACGGGGGCGGGGCGGTCGTGAAGGGTGAGGGCGGCGAGATCACGGTGGAGGTCGAGGTGACCTCCGACCTTCGGCCGGGGGTCGTCAGCCTTCCGCACGGGTGGGGGCACGATCGGGCGGGGACGCGGATGGGGGTCGCGGCGGCGCGTCCCGGGGCGAACGTCAACCAGCTGCTGGACGGGTCGCGGCTCGATCCGCTGTCGGGTACGTCGGTGTTGAACGGGTTCCCGGTCCAGGTGGCGCCGCTGTCGTGACGCGTCCGGCTCGCGTCCCGCTGCGGGGGCTCCGCCCCCGGCCCCCCGTTCGCGGGCTGCGCCCGCGATCGCGCCTGCGGCGCTCGTCCTCAAACGCCGGACGGGCTGGTTTGCGCCCTCCGCCCTGATGCCTGGGCGCCGGCGCATCGGCGCTGCGCGCCTCGGCCTCAGACGCCGGCCGGGCTGCATGCCGCGTTAGCGCCGGCTGACGCGAGTCGGCGCTACGCGCCTCGGCCTCAAGCGCCGGCCGGGCTGGTTTGGGCCCTTCGCCCCGCTGCCTGGTTACCGGCGTATCGGCGCTGCGCGCTTCGGCCTCAGACGTCGGGCGGGCTTCATGTTGTCGCGCGGCGCCTTACGCGCATCGGCGCTGCGGCGACCCTCAGCCCGTCCGGCGTTTGAGGACGAGCGCCGCAGGCGCGATCGCGGGCGCAGCCCGCAAACGGGGTTCGGGGGCGGAGCCCCCGCAGCGGAACGGGGGACGACCGGCCGACCGGCACCGGAACCGCGGAGTGATCCATGGCACGGGGCGCGGGACTGGGCGCCGAAAACTATCAGCGCTAGTTTGGATCGCGGACAAGGGGCGCAGCCCCCACCGCATCGGGAGGACGCGACATGAAGGCCCACGACGCCCTGTTCATCGGCGGCACCTGGCGCGCCGCCGCCGGGTCCGGCTCCATCGAGGTCGTGAACCCCGCCGACGAGCAGGTCATCGGCACTGTCCCCGCGGGCGACGCGCAGGACGTCGACGCCGCCGTCCGTGCCGCCCGCGACGCCTTCCCCGGCTGGGCCGCCACCCCGCCCGCCGAGCGCGCCGCCCACCTCGCCGCCCTGCGCGACCAGCTCGCCGCCCGCGCGGACGAGATCGCCGAGACGGTCACCGCGGAGCTGGGCGCGCCGCCCGTCCTGGCGCAGAAGGTGCACGCCGGACTGCCGATCGCGGTCACCGGCTCGTACGCCGAACTGGCCGCCACGTACGCCTTCGAGGAGAGGATCGGCAACTCCACCGTCCTGCACGAGCCGGTCGGCGTCGTCGGCGCTATCACCCCCTGGAACTACCCGCTGCACCAGATCACCGCCAAGGTCGTCCCCGCACTCGCCGCCGGCTGCACGGTGGTGCTCAAGCCCGCCGAGGACACCCCCCTCGTGGCGCAGCTCTTCGCCGAGGCGGTGGAGGCGGCGGGCCTGCCCGCGGGCGTGTTCAACCTCGTGACGGGCCTCGGCCCCGTCGCCGGCCAGGCCCTCGCCGAACACCCCGGCGTCGACCTGGTCTCTTTCACCGGCTCGACGGCCGTCGGCCGCCGCATCGGCGCCATCGCCGGCGGCGCCGTGAAGCGCGTCGCCCTGGAGCTGGGCGGCAAGTCCGCGAACGTCATCCTGCCGAGCGCCGACCTGGCCAAGGCCGTCAACGTCGGCGTGGCCAACGTGATGACCAACTCCGGCCAGACCTGCAGCGCCTGGACCCGGATGCTCGTACACACCGACCAGTACGACGAGGCCGTCGCCCTGGCCGCCGAGGCCGCTGCCAAGTACGCCACCCCCGAGCGGATGGGCCCGCTGGTCAACGGCGGCCAGCGCGAGCGCGTCCGCGGCTACATCGCGCGCGGCGTCGAGGAGGGCGCCCGGCTGGTGGCGGGCGGCGCGCAGACGCCCGAGTACGCGGGGACGGGCTACTACGTCCGGCCCACCGTCTTCGCCGACGTCACCCCGGAGATGGCGATCGCCCAGGAGGAGATCTTCGGCCCGGTGCTGTCGCTCATCCGCTACCGCGACGTGGACGACGCCGTACGCATCGCCAACGGCACGGTGTACGGGCTCGCGGGCGCCGTGTGGGCGGGCGACGAGGCGGAGGCGGTGGCCTTCGCGCGGCGGCTGGAGACGGGGCAGGTCGACATCAACGGCGGGCGGTTCAACCCGCTCGCGCCCTTCGGCGGGTACAAGCAGTCGGGGATCGGGCGGGAGCTCGGCGTACACGGGCTGGCGGAGTATCTGCACACGAAGTCACTCCAGTTCTGACCGGTTCCGGCCGCCAGACTGTCGTCCTTCAACGCACCGAACCGAACGCATCGCACCGCCCTGAACCGCCCCGCCCCGCACCGAAAGAGAGCCACCCCATGGTCCGCGCCGCCGTCCTCCCCGCCGTCGGTTCCGCGCTGCGGCTCGCCGAGATCGACCTGCCGGCCCCCGGCCCGGGCCAGGTTCGGGTACGCCTCGCCGCCGCGGGCGTCTGCCACTCCGACCTGTCGCTGTCCAACGGCACACTCAAGCAGCCCGCCCCCGCCGTCCTCGGCCACGAGGGTGCCGGCACGGTGACCGCCGTCGGTCCCGACGTCACCGCGGTGGCCCCCGGCGACCGGGTCGTCCTCAACTGGGCGCCCTCCTGCGGCTCCTGCCACTTCTGCGGGCTGGGCGAGGTGTGGCTGTGCGCGAACGCGGGCGCGGCCGCCGCCGTCCCCTACGCGCGCTGGGAGGGCGGCGATCTGTACCCGGGCCTGGGTACGGCGGCGTTCGCCGAGGAGACGGTGGTCCCCGCGCACGCCGCGATCCCGCTGCCGGAGGGCATCGGGCTCGCCGACGGCGCGCTGCTCGGCTGCGCCGTCCTCACCGGCTGGGGCGCGGTGCACAACGCCGCGCGGGTACGGGCCGGTGAATCGGTCGCCGTCTTCGGCGTCGGCGGGGTGGGCCTGGCGGTCCTGCAGGCCGCGAGGATCGCGGGTGCGGGCCCGATCGTGGCGGTGGACGTCTCCCCGGCCAAGGAGGAGCTGGCGCTGGCGGCGGGCGCGACGGACTTCGTCCTCGCCTCGGACTCCGCGGCCAAGGAGATCCGCCGGCTGACGGGCGGCATCGGCGCGGACGTCGCCATCGAGTGCGTGGGCCGCGCCGACACGATCCGCGCGGCGTGGTCGTCCACGCGGCGCGGCGGCCGTACGACGGTGGTCGGCATCGGCGGCCAGGACCAGCAGGTCGCGTTCTCGGCCCTGGAGCTCTTCTACTTCGGCCGCACCCTCGCGGGCTGCGTCTACGGCAACAGCAACCCGGCGACGGACATCCCCCTGATCGCGGACCACGTCCGCGCGGGCCGCTTCGACCTGTCGTCCCTGGTCACGGACCGCATCGACCTCGCCGGCATCCCGACAGCGTTCGAGGCCATGCTGGCGGGCCAGGGCGGCCGGGCGCTGGTGGTCTTCGAGTGACGGACGGTGGACTCCGCAGCGCGAAGGCCTCAGACGGCTGACGCCATCCGCCGTACCGCCTCCTGGAGCACCTCCGGGGACGCGGCCAGGTTCAGTCGTACGTGGCCCGCGCCGCCCGTGCCGAACGGGAGGCCGCCGCTGAGGGCGACCCGGCCGTGTTCCAGGAACGCCGCCGCCGGGTCGTCGCCCAGGTTCAGGGCGCGGCAGTCCAGCCAGGCCAGGTACGTGCCCTCCGGTGGGCGGTAGCCCACGTCCGGCAGCTGCTCGGTCAGCAGGGAGGCCAGGAGGGCGCGGTTCTCCGCGATGCCCGCCAGCAGCGCGTCCAGCCAGGCGCCGCCGTGCCGCAGGCCCGCCGTGTGCGCCACGATGCCGAGGTGGCTCGGTCCGTGGCTCACCTCCTCGGGCATCAGCGCGAGTTCGTGCGCCGACTCCGGACCGGCGATCGCCAGCGCCGCCTTCAGGCCCGCCAGGTTGAACGCCTTCGACGCGGACATCAGGGAGAAGCCGCGCTCCGCGCCCGGCACGGACAGGTACGGCACGTACCGCGCGCCCGCCGGGACCAGGGGCGCGTGGATCTCGTCCGCGACGACCCGTACGCCGTGCTCCTCCGCCAGCGCCGCGACCGCCGCCAGCTCCTCCGCGGTGTGCACCGTGCCCGTCGGATTGTGCGGGTTGCACAGCAGGAACGCCCGCGCGCCGCCCGCGAAGGACCGCGCCAGCGCGTCCAGGTCGATGCGGTGGCCGGGGCCCGTCGGGGCCTCCACCACCCGGCGGTCCATATGCGCGACGAACGCGTAGAACGGCGGATACACAGGGGAGTTGACGACCACCGCGTCCCCCGGCCGCGTCACGAGCTTCAGCACCTCCACGATGCCCAGCATCACGTCCGGCACGATCGCCGTCCGCTCCGGCGGCAGCTCCCACGCCCACCGCTCCTTGGCGAACTCCGACAACGCCTCGGCGTACGCCTGACCCGCGGGGTAGCCGGTGTCCCCGAGGTCTATCGCCGCCCGCAGCGCCTCGACGACGGGATCCGCGAGCGGTACGTCCATCTCGGCCACCCAGAGCGGCAGCACGTCCGGCGGATACGCCCGCCACTTCACGCTCGTACGGCGCCGGAGCTCGGGGAGGGTGAGCCGGCGAAGGGGGTTGCCGGAGGCGGCGGCGCTCATCGGGCTCCCCACGGATCGGGCGTCGCCAGCGCGCGGGCGAGCGGCCGTCCGGTCCGCAGGGCGTACGCCTGCCGGTCGCGGATCTCGCGCGGGCTGCGCGGGCGGTAGCCCGGCCCGCAACCGCAGCACGACTGGTCGTAGTCGAGCCCCGCCCGCAGCACCACGCCCACCGCCCGCCAGGCCGCCGCGTCCCGCCGCTTCGGCGCGGCGAAGGCGGTGCCGGCATGCAGCAGGTCGCCGTCGCAGCGCGGGCAGACGTGCCGGCGGCCGGGGTCGCGTCCCTTCTTGTACGACGCGCGGCACGGGAGACACACGTAGTGCGTGTTGGCTATGCCCATGCGCCGCATCGTAGGACGGGGAGCCGGACGGCGCCCAGTGCGTATTCGCCGCGCGGACCCTCTCGACGGGCGGGTTACCCGCCAGTTAATCTGCGCCGACCGATATCGCACCGAAGGGGGGCCGACATGGCCGAAGCAGCCGATGACGACGCGTTCTACGTGCTCACCGCGGCGCTGCTGACCCCCGCGAAGTTCCCCGCGGTGCTCGGCGACGACTACCCCGCCGTCTGCGCGGAGCTGGGCCTGCTGTCCCACGAGGCCGGTTACGGCCTGGTCTTCGGGCAGGACGCCGCAGGCGCCCGGTGGACGGTCGTCGTCGACGACGCCTCGCTCGTCGCCGTCGCCCTCGCCACCTGGGACGTCGGGATGGAGCACGAGCTGACGCCGGACGAGCGCAGCATCATCGACACCCTCCCCGGCTGGCCCCTCGCCCTGGCGATCGCCGCCCCGGACCTCCCCGCCCCGCACGACCCGGCGGACGCGGACCGCCCGGTGCTGTCCCCGCCGGACATGGCGGAGTGGGGACCGGCCCAGCGGCGGCTGGGGGCGGACGAGATCGCCCTGAACTGGCGGGACTGGCGGGAGCAGTTCGACGCGGGGGAGGGCGACACCGAACAGGACGCCGACCCTGGGCCGGCGGATGGCGCCGAACCGGCGGACGCCGTCGAAGCGGCAGACGCCGCCGAACCGGCGGACGCCGCCGGGCAGGAGACCGAGGTCCAGCCCGCGGCAGACGACGCCCCGGACGCCGAGAAGGAGCCGAAGGCAGACGACACCCCGGATGCCGAGGCCGCCCCGGACACCGAGACCCGGCCCGCACCCTCCCACCCCGGCGTCCTCCGCGTCCTCGAGGACCTCCAGGGCTACCTCGACAACCCCCCGCCGCCCGGCCGGATCCGGTCCACGTTCGCCTCCGAGGACGCCCGGCTGCTGCGCGCCGACGGGCCCGGGTGGTCGCTCGTCGCCCGTACCGACGACATGGCGTTCGTACTCCTCGACGACGAGCCCGGCGACGTCATCCCGCTGCGGCGCGGCGACCGGCTCCCCGGACTCCTCGCCGCCCTCGACGACCTCGCGGCCCGCCCCTCCTGAGCCCACAGCCGTACGGGCGGGGCCGCGGGGGTCTCAGACCACCTGCTCCAGCCACCGCACGTACGCCGACCCGAACGGCTCCGTCCGCTCCGTCAGCGCCCGTACCAGCCACTGGGCCGTCGCGGACGCCCTCTCGACGACGTCCGCCGGATAGCCGTACAGCTCCTGGTGCTCCGCGAACTCGTCCTCGTCCACCAGCAGGGCCTCGCTCCGGCCCCTCTTGCGCAGGACGTCGAGATCGAGGTCCACGCAGCTGACCTCCGCGGCGGAGGCCCACCGCGCCGGTGTCGTCACATCGACGTAGATCTCCGTCGACTTGGGCTCCGCGTTGAACGTCGCCGCCCACCAGGCGTCGGGATCCGCGGGCACCAGGCACACATACGCGTGGGGCCACGGCCCCATCGGCTGGTGCCCCTTCGAGATCGGTGTGTTCGCGGGCGCCCCCAGCCACACACCGTGCTCGTCCTCGCCGAGCCGCCGCATGGTCAGGTTCCAGTGCAGCGAGCCGTCGAACTTCCGGTAGATAACGCGTACCAGGTCTGCCATGGCGTGATCTTAGGGGCCCGCGACGCCGAGCTCCCGGTATTGGAGTACCAATCCGGCCACCAGCGCCCGCAGACCCGTCTCGAACGCGCCTTCGTCGATCTCCCGCCGGTGCGTGGCGAGCAGATGCGCCTGGCCGAGGTGCGGATAGTCCGCCGGATCGTAGGCCCCGGGGTCGTCGACGAACCCGCCCGCGAAGGACGCGAGCGCCGAGCCGGTGACGAAGTACCGCATCAGCGCCCCGATCCGGGTGGCCTGCGCGGGCGGCCAGCCGGCCTTCACCATGGCGCCGAACACCGCGTCCGCCAGCCGCAGCCCCGCCGGCCGGCGGCCGGGGCCGTGGGCCAGGAACGGGACGAGATGGGGGTGCGCGGTCAGCGCCGAGCGGTACGAACGGGCCCAGGCCGTCAGCGCCTCCGGCCAGTCCGTACCGTCCTCGAACATCGACAGATCGACATCCGCGATCACCGAGTCGGCCACGGCGCCGAGGATCTCGTCCTTGGTCGTGAAGTGGTTGTACAGCGAGGGGCCGCTCAC
This sequence comes from Streptomyces sp. NPDC051940, assembly GCF_040680895.1. Classification (NCBI taxonomy): domain Bacteria; kingdom Bacillati; phylum Actinomycetota; class Actinomycetes; order Kitasatosporales; family Streptomycetaceae; genus Streptomyces; species Streptomyces sp. NPDC051940. The sequence goes on from NZ_JBFAXR010000003.1 coordinate 75,630, forward strand.
GCCCAGCTCGGCCGCCAGCCGCCGGGTCGACACCGCGGCGAGCCCTTCCGCGTCGACCAGGGCGAGCGCCGTCGCGACGATGCGCTCGCGGCTGAGCAGGGGTTTGCGGGGGCGGGCCATGCGGCACATGGTAGAGCCTGCGGCCGCTGAAACTAGCGGTGCTAGTTGACCGCGCGCCGTACGGCGTACCCGAGATACGTCACCACCGGCCGCCCCTCCGGCGCCAGCTCCATGCGTACGACGCCGGGCAGCTGCTCGTCCGTCAGCTCGCCGCGCCTGCGCGCCCGCGTCGCGGTGACGAGGCTGCGTACGTCCGCCGGCTTGAATCCGCAGACGTCCCGCGCCGCCAGGCCCGCCCGGTCCAGCGATGCCGCCATCTCCTGCGGTGTCCGCAGCCGGCGGGCGGCGTAGCGGCCGCGGGGCATGATCCGGGTGGCGGGGAGGGCCTGGAAGGCGCTGAGGTAGATCAGCCGCGACACCGGCGTGCGGTTCACCGTGTCGTAGACGAGCGCCCCGCCGGGACGGAGGACGCGCGCCGCCTCCGCGGTGACGGCGTCCAGGTCGGGGGTGATCTCGAAGGTGTCCGCCACGTACACGAGGTCGAAGGAGCCGTCCGGCATGCCCAGGTCCTCGGCCGGGGCGGTGAGGTACGTGAGGGCCGGGCCGTCGTCCGCCTCGCGGGAGGGGTCGGGGCCGTCGTCCGCCTCCCGGGTGAGCCCCGCGCCGTCGTCGGCCTCCCGGGCGAGCGCCGTGGCCGCGGGCGACGGGTCGGCGGCGACCACGTCGTAACCCCGCCGCGCCAGCTCACGGGCCAGCAGGCCGCGTCCGCTGCCGACGACGAGGGCCCGGCTGCCCGCGGGGCGCAGGCTGAGCTCCCAGCAGACCTGGTCCAGATACTCCAGCCGTACGGACCGGAAGGTCACCTCCCGGATGTGCCGGCCGTCGACGGCGGCGGGTCCGGTCGAGTCGAGTGCGATACGCGGGGCGGTGGCCATGGCAGGCTCCCTCGGCGTCGGGAGGCGGCGGTGCGACCGCCCGGATGAGTTCCCTCAGTAAACCTAGCATTCGTCAGTTCCCCCAGGGAACCCGTCCCCCGTACGATGGAGAGGTGACCCGCACCCCCCTCGCCGACGTCGCCTGCTCGATCGCCCGCGCCACCGATCTCTTCGGCGACGCGTGGACGGCCCTGATCATGCGCGACGTGCTGGTCGGCATCCGCCGTTTCGACGAGCTCGCCGAGGACCTCGGCCTCTCCCGCAAGGTCCTCGCCGCCCGGCTGGCGCGGCTCGTCGAGGAGGGCGTGCTCACCCGTGAGCGCTACCAGGACAGCCCGCCGAGGGAGCACTACGTCGCCACGGAGAAGGGCCGCGACCTCCTTCCGGTGCTGCTGGCGCTGACGGCCTGGGGCGACAAGTGGTACGCGGGGGAGGCGGGCCCGCCCACCCGCATCCACCACGACACCTGCGGACAGGACGTCACCCCCGTCATGTCCTGCTCCCACTGCCGGGGGACGCTGACCGTGGGCGACGTCACCGCCCTGCCCGGCCCCGGCGGCCGGGTCGGCCCGGGGACGCGGCTGATGGGGCCGCTGATCGCCGCCCGCGGCGAGGCGCCGGGGGAGCGCGCGGGGGCGGCGCGCGAGCCCGCGGAGCCGCCGGAGAGCCGCTGAGGGTGCCGGAAAGGCGGAGAGACCGGCTCCGGGTCCCTGGTACCTTCCCCGGCATGCCCTACTACGTACACGCGCAGGACAAGCCGGGAGTCGGCGAGCGGCTGATGGAGCTGGCGGAGGAGCACTGGTCGTACATGGACCGGTTCGCCGACGGGCTCATCCTGCGGGGTCCCACCCTCTCCGAGGACGGGGAGGAGCACACCGGCAGCGTCCACGTCGTCGACCTGGACGACCGGGCGGCGGCGGAGCGCTTCGCGGCCGAGGAGCCGTACTGGTCGGCCGGCCTGTACGAGGACGTGACGGCCGACCGTACCGTCGTACTCCTCGACCGGCCGTCGGCCTCGGATCCGCTGGCGGCCGGACTGCCCCTCGCGCTGGTCATCGCCCGCTGGCCCGCGAAGGACCGCGGCGCGGACGACCTCGAGCCGCAGTCGTCCGACATCACGATGGACGGCCGGATGCGTTTCGTGGCCGTTCTCGTGGACGACGACGAGGCGCGTACGACGGGGGTCGTCGCCGTCGTGACCACCGTCCCGGAGGACGCGCACCGGGTCGTCCGCCCCCTCGCGGACCGCCTCGCCGGCGAACCCACCACCCTGACCGCCCAGCGCTGGACCCGCGGCGGCCGCAACTGACCGCGTCCCGGCCTTGAGCGCCGACAGGCCCTAAGCGCTTGCTCAGCTTCAGGGGTAAGGTGATCCCGCCGACGACGGACGAGCGGGGTGCGCGATGCGAGAGGCACAGATGGAGAGCGAGGCGGCCGCCTGGCAGGGTGTGGAGCCGGAGGCCGCGCAGCGGCTGCTCTCGGCCGGCGTGGAGGCGTTCGCCGAGCGCGGCTACCACGCGACCACCACCCGCGACATCGCCGGCCGGGCGGGCATGAGCCCGGCCGCGCTGTACATCCACTTCAAGACCAAGGAAGAGCTGCTCTTCCGCATCAGCAAGGTCGGCCACGAGCGCGCCCGCGGGATCGTCGCCGAGGCCGCCGAGGCCGACGGCTCCCCGCGGGAGCGGCTCGACCAGGCGGTGCGCGAGTTCGCCCGCTGGCACGCGGAGCGGCACACGACGGCCCGCGTGGTGCAGTACGAGCTCCAGGCCCTGGGGGAGGAGCACTACGCCGAGATCGTCACCATGCGGCGGGACATCGACTCCCTGCTGCGGGGGATCATCGAGGACGGCGTCCGCGGAGGCGACTTCGCCGTCGACGACATCCCGGGCACGGCGCTGGCGGTGCTGTCGCTGTGCGTGGACGTGGCGCGCTGGTTCAGCGCGACGGGCAGCCGTACGCCCGAGCAGGTTGGCGAGCTCTACGCCGACCTCGTCCGCCGTATGGTCGGCGGCTGACGCGCGTTTCGCGCCGCCCCTCCAACCCCGGACGAATCATCGCTCTTCGCGCCGGCCCCCGGGTCCGGCATGCCGCGCGGGGTGGCGTTTGCCATGATTCGTGGCCAGCTACCGTCAAGCTTTGACAAAGCCATGCCACGTCGTCGGGTGCCGCGAACGGCCTGATTCCCCCTTCCTCTTATCGTTGCGACGCTTGTCGGGGCCTGCGGTGCGGCGCAGCTCACGCTGCGTCGACGGTCCCGCTCACCCTGCGTATCCCGGCAGGGGTGTGCACCCCGCCCGCGAGCTCCAGGTTTGACGCATCCATGACCAAACCATGGGTTGGGTAAAGCCGCCCTGTCCCCGATCTGGACGATCGGTCCATTGCTGTGCCGCGCGTTGTACCGCCACCCCCCACGCTCCTCCATCCCCCCATTCGCTGGAGACGCGATGAGACGTGCCAGGCCCACCCCCGTCCGCAGACACCCGGCGGTCCGCCGACTGGCGGCCCTACTCACCCTCGTGATGCTCGCCGAGGCCGCCGTACTGGTCGAGGGCATCGGCACCGCGGTGGCGGTGGCCGGGAAGACCCCGCAGAAGCAGACCGCGGCCACGGCGCAAGGCGCCGCCGAAGCGGTCGACCTGTCCTCCGCACGGCTACGGGCCCGTCTGCAGGACCGTGCCATCGAAGCGCTCTCCGAGCGCACCGAGACCTCCTCCACCTGGGCCCTGCCCGACGGCCGGCTGCGCACCACCAGTTACGCCGGCCCCGTCCGCGTGCGCCGCGACGGCGGCTGGCGTGCCATCGACACCTCACTCGTCGACTCCGGCCCGCATCTCGCACCCCGGGCCGCCGCCGCGGACGTCACCCTCTCCGACGGCGGCGACACCAAGCTCGCCGCCGTCAGCAAGGGCAGGGCGCGCTTCGGGATGGGCTGGGCCACCAGCCTCCCGGCGCCCAAGGTCAAGAAGGACACCGCCGTCTACGACCTCGGCGACGGCCAGCGGCTCGAAGTCACCGCGCTCAAGCAGGGGTTCTCGCAGAACGTCGTTCTTGGCAGGGCCCCCGACGGGCCCGTCAGCTACCGCATCCCGCTGACCCTGGACGGCCTGCGCCTCTCCGCGGCCGCGTCCGGTCATCTGCTGCTCAAGGACACGGCGGGCAGGCTGGTCGCCGAGGCGCCGGCCCCCGTGATGTGGGACGCGACGAAGCACCCCCTGTCCGGTGACCCCGAGCACGTGGCGCGCGTCGACACCCGGATCGAGACCGCCGCGGACGGTACCCAGACCCTCGTCCTCTCCCCCGACGCGGACTTCCTCGCCGACCCGGCGACCAGGTACCCCGTGACCGTGGACCCGGCCACCACCCTGGCGGCCACCACGGACACCTGGGTGCAGACGCCGGACTACCCCGACTCCCAGGTCTCCTCCACGGAGCTGAAGTCGGGCACGTACAACACCGGCGCCGACAAGGCGCGCTCCTATCTGAAGTTCGACGTCTCGGCGTACGCCGGGAAGAAGATCACCGACACCAATCTGGCGCTGTACTCCTACTACTCCTCGACCTGTGCCACCACCGGCGCCGGCACCGAGGTGCGGCGGATCACCGGCACCTGGGACTCCTCCGCCATCACCTGGGGCACCCAGCCCGCCACCACCAGCGACGGCGCGGTGGTGAACAAGGCGGCGCTCGGCTACAACTCCGGCTGCCCCGGCGGCACGATGAACTTCGACATCGACGCCATCGTGCAGGCATGGGCGAACGGCAGTCCCAACTACGGCGTCCGCGTGGCCGGCGCCAGCGAGACCGACCCCTACACCTGGCGGCGCTTCCGCTCCGCCAACTACGTCTCCGGCGACAACTCCGCCGAGCCTCACCTCACGGTGACCTACGACTCCCTGCCGGTCGTGCCGACCGGGACCGCGATCTCACCGTCCCAGCGCAACGCCTACAACGGCAGGCTGTACGTGACGTCGCTGACGCCCACCCTCTCGGCCAAGGTGACCTCGCCGGCCGGCGGCAACGTGCAGGCGCAGTTCGAGATCACCCCGGATCCGGCGTACGCCGACACCACCTACAGCCTGACCGCCAACGGCAACTACGTGGCCTCCGGGTCGGTCTCCAGCCTCACCGTCCCGGCCGCCAACACCCTCCCGTCCGGGGCGCACCTGCGCCTGCGGGTCCGCGGTTACGACGGCAGCGGCTTCGGCGCCTACACGGACTACACGACCTTCACCCTCAACACCGTGAAGCCCACCGCCCCGACGGTCAGCTGCGCGGCGTATCCGGCGGACGTGTGGACCGCCAAGGCGTCCGGGGCCGTGAACTGCACCCTGGACACCTCCGCCACGGACGGCCAGGGCTATCTCTGGGGGCTCGACGACGAGGCCGTCGCGCAACGCGTCGACGACACGTCGGACGGCACCGGCGGCGACCCGCTGACCATCAGCATCGATCCCGCCGAGGGCTGGCACACGCTCTACGCCAAGACCGTGGACTCCGGCGGCAACGTCTCCACGACGGCCACCGCGTACAGCTTCGGCGCCGGCTCAGGCGCCGCCATGCTCAGCCCGGGCGACGGCGACCGGCCCGCGCGCCGGCTGGCGCTGGCGGCCACCGGGCGAAGCGGCTACACCGGCGTCACGTACTACTACCGGCGCGGCGAGGCCGACACCTGGAAGACCGTGCCGCTCGCCGACGTGACCCGCGCGTCCGACGGCAGCGCCGTGACCGCCTGGCCGCTCGCCGCCCCCGGCGGCAACCCGCCGGCGCTCACCTGGAACGTCACCACGTCCCTCGCCGAGGACGGCGCGATCGACATCCGCGGCGCGTTCACCGACGGCTCCACCACCGGGTACACCCCGGACGTGACCGTCACCGTGGACCGCGAGGCAGGCGACGCCCCGAGCCGCGAGATCGGCCCCGGCGAGGTCAACCTCCTCACCGGCGACTTCACCATCACCGAGAACGACGCGACCGCGTTCGGCATGGCCGTCACCCGCAGCATCTCCTCCCGCCGCGCCACGGCGGACGAGGCGACCGAGGGCCAGGCGCAGATCTTCGGCCCCTACTGGACCTCGGGCGTGGCCTCGGAGTCCACCGGATCCGACTGGACGAGCATCCGCCAGACCTCGCCGACCTCGGTGGAGGTGCTCGACTCCGAGGGCATGGGTACCGGCTTCACCGCCACCAGCGGTGGCGGCTGGGCGCCCGAGCCGGGCGCCGAGGTGCTGAGCCTGACCGGTTCGCTGACAGGCACCTTCACCCTGAAGGACACCTCCAGCGGTGCCACCGCGACGTTCGCCAAGGTCGACGCGGCGGCCACCACGTGGCAGGCCGCCACCTCCTACCTGGTCACCTCCGGCTCCACGGTGACCACGGTCTCGGAGAAGGTGACCGCGGGCGGCAGCACCCTGGCCCGGCCCAAGCTGGTGATCGCGCCGACCAGCGCGGTCAGCGCCGACACCTGCGCGTCCACCCCGCAGACCAAGGGCTGCCGGGTGGTGGAGCTGCTGTACGCGACCACCACCACGGCCACCGGCTGGTCCTCGGCAGCCGACTTCGGCGACTACACCGGCCAGGTCAGGGAGATCCGGCTGTGGTCCACGGAGCCCGGCGCGGCCACCGCGACGGCCCGGCCGCTGGCCGCCTACCGGTACGACGCGAGCGGCCGGCTGCGCCAGGAGTGGAACCCCAACCTGTCGCAGGCCACGCAGACCCAGTACTCCTACGACTCGGCGGGCCGCGTGTTCTGGCTGCACCCCCGCTCGGAGCTGGCCTGGGACTTCACCTACGGCAAGGCGGGCAACGCCGCCACCGCGGGTGAGGGCATGCTGCTCCAGGCGTCCCGGCCCGGCCTGAAGCAGGGCACGGCCGACGTCACCGAGGGCACCGCCGCGACCAGCCTCGTCTACGACGTACCGCTGTCCGGCAGCAACGCCCCCTACGCCATGGGCCCGACGAGCGTCGCCGCCTGGGGCCAGGAGGACGTGCCGTCCGACGCCACCGCGGTCTTCCCGCCGGACGCGGTACCGGCCTCGCACGACGGCCGCACCCTGACCGCCGGCGCCTACCAGCGGGCGGGGATCTCCTACATCGACCCCTCCGGCCGTGAGGTCAACAACGCCTCCCCGGGCGGATACGTCAGCACCGTCGAGTACGACTGGGCGGGCAACGTCCGCCGCGAGCTGACCCCCGGCAACCGCGAGCTGGCGCTGTCCACCGGCGGTGCCGGACTCGCCGAGCTCACCAGGCTCAGCCTGAGCGGCGCCTCCACCGCGGACCGGGCCCGGGCGCTGTCCACCATCCACGCGTACTCCGCGGACGGGCAGCGCGAGACGGAGTCCTTCGGACCGCTGCACCTGGCCACGCTGGCCGGCGCCCACCAGGACCTGGCCGCCGGGACCGAGGTGGCCGTCCGCGAGCACACCGTGACCCGGTACGACGAGGGCCGGCCGACCGACGGCAGCGCGAAGACCGCCGGGCTGGCCACCTCCGTCACCACCGGAGCGCGGATCGAGGGCTATCCGACGGACGCCGACACGGTCACCGACCGAACCGGCTACGACTGGACGAAGGGCCTCGCCACCAGCACCGTGCAGGACGCCGGCGGCAAGAACCTGACCCGGACCACCGCGTACAACGCCGACGGCCGCGTCATCAAGGCGACGCTGCCCGAGTCGAGCGGCACCGACGCGGGCGCGACGGTCAGCACCTACTGGTCCGCCACCGGCACCGGCACGTGCCAGGGCCGCCCCGAGTGGGCCGGACTGCTGTGCTCCACCGGTCCCGCGGCCGCGATCACCGGCGGGGGCGCCAACCCGGGTCAGCTGCCGGTCAAGACCATCGAGTACGACTGGTGGGGCCAGGTCGGCAAGGTCACCGAGACCAGCGGCACCACGACCCGCACCACCACCTTCAGCACCGACAACGCGGGCCGCACCAACGGGATCGCCATCACCGGCGGCACCGGCACCGCCGTACCCGCCACCACCATCACCTACGACTCCGAGACCGGCCGCCTCGCCACCCGGCAGAGCAACGGCCTGACCATCTCCTACGGCTACGACAGGCTCGGTCGGCAGACGTCGTACGACGACGGCAGGGGCAACGTCACGAGCACCACGTACGACCTGCTCGACCGGCCGGTGAAGATGACCGACTCGGCGCCCTCCACCACCACCTTCGCCTACGACCCGGCCAAGGACCCGCGCGGTCTGCCCACGTCCAAGACGGACTCGGTGGCCGGCACGTTCAGCGCCACGTACGACGCCGACGGCCAGCTCGCCACCGAGCGGCTGCCCGGCGGCTACACGCTCACCATCACCGGCAACCAGGCCGGCGACGAGACGGCGGCGGTCTACACCCGCGACAGCGACGGGACGGTCGTCACCGCCGACACGGCCGACTACACGGTGCACGGCCGGGTCACCGCCCGCAGCAGCACCGCGGGCGACACCACCCGGTACGCGTACACCTACGACAACGCGGGCCGGCTGACCCGTGCGGACAACACCGCCGCGGACTCCAGCTGCACCCGCCGCACCTACACCTTCGACGACAACACCAACCGCACGGCCCTGGCGACCAGCGTCAGCGATCCCGGCGCCGCCTGCACCGACACCGGCGCCGTCACCGACGGCTCCGCCTACGACAGCGCGGACCGGCTGATCGCCGCCGAGGTCGCCTACGACGCCTTCGGCCGCACCGTCAGCCAGCCGGGCGGGGTCACGATCGACTACTTCACCAACGACCTCGTCCGCCGTCAGACGTCCGGCTCCGGCCGACAGACCTGGGACCTCGAACCCGGCGGCCGACTCGGCAGCTCCGTGACCGAGACGCAGAACGCCGACGGCACCTGGACCCAGACGGCCCGCAAGACCAACCACTACGCCTCGGACGACGACAGCCCGACCTGGACCGCCGACGACTCGAGCGGGGCGCGTGCCCGCAACGTCCGCGGCCCCAGCGGCAATCTGGCGGCCGTCACCAGCGCCACCGGTGACACCGTGCTGCAGCTGACCAACATCCACGGCGACGTCACGGTGCAGCTGCCCCTCGACACCGCCAAGAGCGCGACCGTGCTGCGCCAGGACGAGTACGGCAACCCGGTCGACGGGAGCACCAGCGCCCGCTACGGCTGGCTCGGCGGCCAGCAGCGCTCCGCCGAGACGGTCACCGGAGCCATCCTGATGGGCTCCCGGCTCTACGATCCGGCACTCGGCCGGTTCCTGTCCCAGGACCCGGTGGCGGGCGGCAACGCCAACGCCTACGAGTACTCCACCGGCGACCCGGTCAACAAGGAGGACACGAGCGGCCAGTGGCACCGCTGGCGCACCCGCTACTACTCCTGGGGCAAGGTCGTCGGGCACGCCTGGCGCTTCTGGAAGTCGTGCTGGTGCTCCGGCTGGGGCTGGCACATCGGGGTGTCGGCGCGGATCTACTTCACCTGGCGCGCCACCAAGCGGATCGCCAACGAGGGTCCATACGTTCTGACGATCTACGGATTCATCGCGGCGATCATCGCGGTGGTGAACATCTACGCCGGGGTGCTCGCCGCGATCGCGGGGGCGTACGCGGCGTGGATCGTGTACTGGGCCTACCTGGCGAAGGAGAGAGGCAGATGCCTGAGGGTGTTCGTCACGTTCAAGTTCATCAACGTCATCCAGTACGCGTACGCGTATCCCTGGTACTCCCGGTGCTGACAGCCGGCTGATCACCGGCCGTAGGACACAGCCCCGAAGCCGGCGGGCGGGCACGCTGCCCGCCCGCCGGCTTCGGCCGGGTTCGTCGAGAGCGCGTGCGCCCTCTTCGCGTCCCGGCGGAAGCGCTCAGAAGTAGTACCGCGACACCGACTCCGCCGCGCACACCGGCTTGTCGCCGCCCTCGCGCTCCACCGTGAACGCGACCGCGAGCTGTACGCCGCCCGGGACGTCCGTCACGTCCGCGATCCTCGCCGTGGCGCGCAGCCGCGAGCCCACCGGGACCGGGGCCGGGAAGCGGACCTTGTTCGTGCCGTAGTTGATGCCCATCTTCGCGCCCTCGACCGCGAGCAGCTGCGGGCCGAAGAGCGGGAGCAGCGACAGCGTCAGATAGCCGTGCGCGATCGTCGTGCCGAACGGGCCCGCGGCGGCCTTCTCCGGGTCGACGTGGATCCACTGGTGGTCGCCGGTGGCCTCGGCGAAGAGGTCGATCCGCTTCTGGTCGACCTCCAGCCAGTCCGTCCAGCCGAGCTGCTCGCCCACGGCGGCCTTCAGCTCGTCGGCGGACGCGAAGATCCGGGGCTCTGCCATCTCCGTACGCCTCCCAAGTCGCCGCGCGGACCTGCCTCCGCGCGAGTGCTAAGCGACTGCTTAGCATGGTGGGGCGCGGGGGCGCTGTCAATGGCGCCGCCCCGGTGGACGGCGGCCCGCCGGATGTCAGACCTCCCCGTTACCGTCGCCCCATGCCCCTGCTCCAGGTCTGCCTCAACGGCCCCCGCACCACCGCCGTCCCGCTCACCCCGGCCGGGCTCGCCGACGCGGCGCGGTCGGCCGTCGCGGCCGGGGCCGGGGACGTCCACCTCCACCCCAAGGACGCCCACGGCCGCGACACCCTCGACCCCGGCGTCGTGGCCGCCGCCCTCACCGCCGTACGGTCGGCCGTGGACGTTCCCGTCGGAGTGACCACCGGCGCCTGGGCGGAGGCCGACCCCGCCCGGCGTATCGCCGCCGTCGGGGCCTGGGCGGTGCTGCCCGACCACGCGTCCGTCAACTGGCACGAGGACGGCGCCGAGGGCGTCGCCGCCGCGCTGCTGGAGCGGGGGATCGGGGTCGAGGCCGGGGTGTGGTCCGGCACCGACGGCGCCGCGCGCTTCGCCGACTCACCCCTCGGCCCCCGAGTCCTGCGCGCCCTCGCCGAGGTCATGGACACCGACCCCGCGACCGCCCCCGACACCGCCCGCGCGCTGCTCGCCGAGTTGGGCCCGGCCCACGGCCGGCCGGTCCTGCTGCACGGGGAGGAGGGCGGCGCCTGGCCCGTACTGAGACTGGCCGCCGAACGGGGGCTCGCCACCCGGATCGGGCTGGAGGACACCCTGCGGCTGCCCGGGGGCGGGGCGGCCCGGGACAGCGCCGAGTTGATCAGTGCCGCACGCGGTCTGTTCCCTACCGGGGGGTAGTGACAGGATTCCCCTCCAGGGAGACGTTTCCGTACGGGGAGAGGACGTTCACCATGGCGCAGCTGCACGATCTGACCGCACTGGAGCAGGCCGAGGAGATCCGGGCGGGACGGCTGTCCCCCGTGGAGCTGACCGAGCACTACCTGGAGCGGATCGACCGGCTCAACGGCACGGTCGGCGCGTACGTCACCCCCACCCCGGAGATCGCCCGCAAGCAGGCCGCCGACGCCGAGAGCGAGGCCGCCGCCGCCCGCCGGGAGGAGCGCCCGCTGTCCCCGCTGCACGGCGTGCCGGTGCCGGTGAAGGACCTCAACTTCGTGGCGGGCGTGCGCTGCACCCTCGGCTCCGCCCCGTACGCCGAGCACGTGCCGGACACCGACGACCACGTGGTGACGCGGCTGCGCGAGGCCGGCACGATCCTGCTGGGCAAGACCAGCACGCCGGAGTTCGGCCTGCCCTGCTACACCGAGAGCAAGGTCGCGCCCCCCGCCCGTAGCCCCTGGGACCTGGAGCGCTCCGCGGGCGGCTCCAGCGGCGGCGCCGCGGCGGCCGTGGCCGCGGGGCTGGCGCCCGTCGCCCAGGGCAGCGACGGCGGCGGTTCCATCCGCATCCCCGCCTCCGCGTGCGGGCTCTTCGGCATCAAGCCCAGCCGCGGCCTGGTCAGCGGCGGCCCCGTGCAGCACGACGTGAGCGGCCTCAGTACCAACGGCCCGCTCGCCCGCACCGTCGCCGACGCCGCGGCCCTGCTCGACGTGATGGCGGGCCCCGAGCCCGGCGACCCGTACGGCGCCTGGGGGCTCGCGCCCGGCACCCGCTTCACCGACTACGCCGGCCACGACCCCGGCCCGCTGCGCGTCCTCAGCCTCACCGACACCCCCGTGCCGGGCGCCGACGTCCACCCCGACTGCCGGGCCGCCGTGGAGTCCACGACGGTCATGCTGCGCGAGCTGGGCCACGAGGTCGACGAGGTGTCGCTGCCCGCCCAGGCCGCGCTGCAGCAGGCGTTCACCCAGGTGTGGTCGGTGATGGCCACGGTCTGGCCGGTCGGGCCGGACCAGGAGGCGGAGCTGATGCCGCTCACGCGGTATCTGCGCGAGCTCGGCCGCCAGGCGTCCGGGCTGGACTTCGCCACCGGGCTGTACGCCTTCCGCACGCTCGGCGAGATGATCGGCTCCACGCTCCTCGCCCCCGGCACGGGGTACGACGTGATCCTCACGCCCACCCTGGCCCAGCCGCCCGCGCTGGTCGGCGAGCTGCGCCACGACGACGACCCCGCGGCGGAGTTCGAGGCGATGGCGCACTTCACCCCGTTCACGCCGATCTTCAACGCCACCGGCCAGCCCGCGGTCAGCGTGCCGCTGTGCTGGACGACGGAGGAGCTGCCCATCGGGGTGATGCTGGCCGGCCGCTACGGCGCCGACGGCGACCTGATCGCCCTCGCGGCGCAGCTGGAGGCGGCGTACCCGTGGCAGGAGCGCAAGCCGGCGATGTGGTGACGCCTACGGGGCGGGCCGTCCGGGACGCCCGCCCCGCCCCGGACCCTCATCCCGTGGGCACGCGCCCCGCCGCCAGCACCACCCGGGCCAGCTCCGGATGGCAGATGTCGCTGTGCGCCCCGGAGGGCGCGCCGCCGCGCCGGACCACGGCCGCCGCGTCCACGGCGACGCAGCCCTCGGCCGGGAAGTCGCCCTCCAGCGCCTCCCGCAGCGTCATCCGGCGGCATCCGGTGACGGCCTGGAACCCGTCGTACCCGACCGCGCCCCAGCGCTCCGCGCCGGGGAGCAGGCCCGCGGAGTCGCGGGCCATCCGCGAGGCCAGCGGGTAGAACGTGCGCAGCGCGCCGTCGTGCTCGGAGTAGCAGGCGACGACCGGCCCGCGCACCTTGCGCTGCACGCCGCGCAGCGCACCGCCGCGGTCCTTGTCGTGCGGCAGCTTCTCGCTGAACGCGTAGTGCGAGAACGCCCCCTGCAGCAGCGTCAGCGACGCCACCGTCACGACGCCCTTCGGCAGCCCCTTCACCGCGAAGGACACCAGCCGCGCCCCGAAGCTGTGCCCCACCAGATGCACGCGGGTGCCCGGCGACTCCTTCGCCAGTCGCCCCAGCGCCGGCCCCAGCCCCCGCTCGCCGACCACGCCCGCGCGGCGCTTCATCGCGTAGTACGTCGCCTGCCGCAGGATCTCCTGGCCGGTGTCCCACAGCGCCGTCGGATGCTCCTGTACGGCGGCGAACTCCTCGAACACCGTCCGCGGATCCGCCTCGTCGAGCATCAGCGGGGCGTCCGCGGCCGGCTCGTCCTCCATGTCCGGGGCGAAACCGTGCGCCGCGCTGGCCGGCGGAGGGGGCACGAGATGCCGTACGAGACGGAGGAACTCCGCCAGCCGCTCCGGATCCTCCGGCCGCTCGTCGAGCAGCTCGCGGATCCGCTCGACCGCCCGGTCGTGCCCGGGGAACTGCGCCCCGACCACCCGCTGGGTCACCGGATCGAACCACGGCGGGGGCTCTGTGCCCTCGACGGGCGCCACGACGGACCGCTCGAAATCCGGGATCGGCTCGTCCGTGAACCGCATCGACGGCCACAGGACGCCGGTGTATCCCAGCCGTACGCCGTCCCCCGCGTCCCGCGTCAGCTCGGGGAACGGCGCGAAGAACCGGCTGTAGAGCCGGGTCGCGATCGACCGGTCGTTGTTCCAGCCGTGCGAGAAGACCACCAGATCCGTGATCCCCCGCTCGGCGCACTGCTGCTCCAGACGGGTCAGCTGGACCTTGTTCACGTCGCCCTCGGCGTCGAAGGTCAGCTCCCAGTACGGTGACACGCTCATCTCAGCCACACGGAACAGCGTGGCAAATCCGGCCCCTTGATCAAAAGAGGCCGGATCACCCGAGAGTGTTCAAATCCGGAACGGGACGCGCCTCGACGGTGCCGCTCAGTGCCCCGTCAGTACAGCAGGTACCGCTGCCGCACCGCCCGGAACGCCGCCAGCTCGTCCGCCCAGCCCGCCACGACCTCGTCCGGCTCGGCGCCGGCGTTGATCATCGTGCGGACCAGCGTCGACCCGGTCAGCTTGTCGATCCAGTTGTCGGACCGCCACGCGAACCCGCTCCACGACCGCTTCGCGGTCACCAGCAGCGCGATGCCCGTACGCACCGGGTCGTACTCCCGCGCGTTCTCCACGTGCACCTGCACACCGCCGCAGGTCTTGCCCTGGAACTTCGAGAACGTCGGCGCGAAGTACGCCTCCCGGAAGCGCACCCCGGGCAGGTCCAGCGCCTTGGCCGCCGCCGCCCACTCGCGGCCGATCCCCTCGGCGCCCAGCAGCTCGAAGGGCCGGGTCGTGCCGCGCCCCTCGGAGAGGTTCGTACCCTCGAAGAGGCAGGTCCCCGGATACACCAGCGCCGTGTCGGGGGTGGGCATGTTGGGGCTCGGCAGCACCCAGGGCAGGCCGGTGGAGTCGAAGAACTGCGCGCGGTTCCAGTTCCCCATCGTCACGACCTGCAGCGGCACCGACCGCCCCGCCTCCGCGGGCACGAACTCGCCGTTGAACAGCCGCGCCAGCTCCGCCACGGTCATCCCGTGCTGCTGGCTGATGGCCTTGCGGCCGACGAACGTCGCGAACTCGGGGTGCATGACCGGCCCGTAGGCGCCTCGGCCCGAGCCCGGGTTGGGCCGGTCCAGGACCACGAAGTCCTTGCCCGCGAGGGCCGCCGCGACCATGCAGTCGTACAGGGTCCAGATGTACGTGTAGAAGCGCGCGCCCGCGTCCTGGATGTCGAAGACGACCACGTCCACGCCGGAGCGCGTGAAGATGTCGGCCAGCTTCTGGCCGCTGGTCAGATACGTGTCGTACACAGGCAGCCCGGTCGCGGGGTCCTCGTAGAAGCCCTCGGACCCGCCCGCCTGCGCGGTGCCGCGGAAGCCGTGCTCGGGGCCGAAGACGGCCGTCAGCCGGACCCGGTCGTCGGCGTGCATCACGTCCACGATGTGCTCGACGTCGTCCGTGATGCCGGTGGGGTTGGTGACGACGCCCACCTTGCGCCCGCTCAGCAGGGCGTAACCGTCCGCCGCGAGACGGGCGAAGCCGGTACGGACGGGGCCGCTCCCGGAGGCCGAGGGGGCGGCGGCGGCCTGCCCGCCGGAGACGGCGACGGCGGTGGAGGCGGCACCCGCCGCCAGCAGGGATCTACGCGAAAGGCTCATGGGCGGGACGCTAGCGCGGGGCCCTCCGGCCGGGGAACGCCCCTGCGGGTGTGTCATCGGACCAGACCACTGGCGGTGCGGGCGGCGGGTCCCGCGACCCGCCGGCGCCGACCCCTTTCGGATCACATACCGACCGGTTAGTCTGCGGCCACGAGCCGGGAGGACAGCATGCGGGACGCAGGTGTCGTGGTCACCGGGGCCGGAGGCGGTATCGGAGCCGCCCTGGCCCGCAGATTCGCCGCGGAGGGCGCCCGGGTCGTGGTCAACGACCTGGACGCGGACAAGGCCAAGACCGTCGCGGAGGAGATCGGCGGGACGGCCGTCCCGGGCGACGCCTCCGCCGTCGTCGAGGCCGCCCGCGACGCGCTCGGCGGGGAGGTCGACGTCTGGTGCGCCAACGCCGGCGTCGGCACCGGCGGCGGCCCCGAGGCCCCGGACGCGGCCTGGGAGCTGGCCTGGGACGTCAACGTCATGGCGCACGTCCGGGCGGCGCGCGAACTGCTCCCGCGCTGGCTGGAACGCGGCAGCGGACGCTTCGTCTCCACCGTCTCCGCCGCCGGGCTGCTCACGATGATCGGCGCCGCCCCGTACAGCGTCACCAAGCACGGCGCGTACGCCTTCGCCGAATGGCTCTCGCTCACCTACCGCCACCGCGGAATCCGGGTGCACGCCATCTGCCCCCAGGGCGTACGCACCGACATGCTCACCGCCACCGGCCGGGCCGGCGACCTGGTGCTGCGCGACACCGCCATCGAGCCGGAGGCCGTGGCCGACGCCCTGATGGCGGGCATCGCCGAGGACCGCTTCCTGATCCTGCCGCACCCGGAGGTCGCGGGGTACTACACCGCCCGTGCCGCCGAGCCGGACCGCTGGCTGACGGGGATGAACCGACTGCAACAGCTCCTGGATCAAGGCGATCAGGGGGAGCGAGGAGAGCAAGGGGAGGAAGGACCGCGATGACGCGCTCCATCTACGCCGCCAAACCGTGGCTCGCCCAGCTGACCGAGGCGCAGCAGGCGGAGCTGGACCCGCCGGCCTCCGTGCTGCACGCCTTCCGGGCGGCCGTGGCCCGGGTGCCCGAACGGACCGCGCTCGCCTACTTCGACGGCCGGCTCAGCTACGCCGAGGTGGACGCCCTCTCCGACGGCGTCGCCGCCCATCTCGCCGCCCGCGGCTTCGCCGAGGGCGACCGGCTGGCCCTCATGCTGCAGAACACCCCGCACTTCGTGATCGCGTGCCTCGCCACCTGGAAGGCCGGCGGCACGGTCGTCCCGCTCAACCCCATGTACAAGGCGTACGAGGTCGGGCACATCCTGAACGACGCCGAGGTCGCGGCGGTCATCTGCTCCGACCACGCCTGGGCGGGCTTCCTGCGCGAATCGGCCGCCGGCTCCCCGGTCCGGATCGCGCTGACGGCCTGCGAGCTGGACCTGCAGTCCCGCGACGACGCGCGCGTGCTGGACTTCGAGCGGCTGCCGCAGGCCGCCGACGCCGACGACCTGCTCACGGTCGCCCGCACTGGGGGAGCGGCGCCGCCCGCCGCGCAGCCCACCCCGGGCGACATCGCCCTGATCGGCTACACGTCCGGCACCAGCGGCCGTCCCAAGGGCGCCACGGTCACCCACGGCAACATCTGCCACAACGCCGAGCGCCAGCGCCGCGGCCACGATCTGCCGGACGGCTCCACGCTCTTCGCGCTGGCGCCGCTGTTCCACATCACCGGCATGGTCTGCCAGTTCTCCGCGGCCGTCCTCGGCGGCGGCACGCTCGCGCTGGCGTACCGCTTCGACCCGGGCGTCGTGCTCGACGCGTTCCTCGAGCACAAGCCCGCGTACACGGTCGGTCCGGCCACCGCCTTCATGGCGCTGGGCGCCCACCCCGGCGTCACCCGCGAGCACTTCGCGTCCTTCGTCCTCATCTCGACCGGCGGCGCGCCCATGCCGCCCGCCCTGGTCGACGGACTGGAGAAGCGCTTCGGCCACTACGTCCACAACGGGTACGGGCTCACCGAGTGCGCCGCCCCCTGCGCCGCCGTCCCGCCCGGCAAACGCGCGCCGGTCGACCCGGAGTCGGGCACGCTGGCGGTGGGGGTGCCGGACGCGGCCTCCCAGGTCCGGATCCTGGACGACGAGGGCCGCGAGGTCCCCTTCGGCGTCAACGGCGAGATAGCCGTCAGCGGTCCGCAGGTCGTCCCCGGCTACTGGCGGATGCCCGAGGCCACCGCCGAGGGACTGCCGGACGGCGAGCTGCGCACCGGGGACATCGGCTTCATGGACCCCGACGGCTGGCTGTACGTCGTCGACCGCAAGAAGGACATGATCAACGCGGCCGGTTTCAAGGTCTGGCCCCGGGAGGTGGAGGATGTCCTGTACACGCACACCGCCGTGCGCGAGGCGGCGGTGGTCGGCGTGCCGGACTCCTACCGCGGCGAGACGGTGAAGGCGTACGTCTCCCTGCGGCCCGGGCAGTCCGTCGCGCCGGAAGAGCTGGCCGGGTACTGCAAGGACCGGCTCGCCGCGTATAAATACCCGCGCGAGGTGGAGATCCTCCCCGAACTGCCGAAGACGGCGACGGGGAAGATCCTGCGCCGGGAACTGCGTTCCCGGACCTGAGGAACGAGAGAGGTGTGGCCATGGCCAGAGCGGCAGGCGGGAACGGCGACGACGGGCTGACCGTCCCGGAGCGGCTGCTGGCCGTGGCGACGCGGCTCTTCGCGGAGCGCGGCTACGACCGGACGTCGGTGCAGGAGATCGTGGAGGCGGCGGGGGTCACCAAGGGGGCGCTCTACCACTACTTCGGCTCCAAGGACGATCTCCTGCACGAGATCTACGCCCGGCTGCTGCGGCTGCAGCAGGAGCGCCTCGACCACATCGCGTCCCTCGACGAGCCCGTCGAGTCCCGGCTGCGGCAGGCGGCCGCGGACGTCATCGTCACGTCGATCGAGAACACGGACGACGCGGCGATCTTCTTCCGCTCGATGCATCTGCTCGCGCCGGAGAAGCAGAAGGAGGTACGGGCGGAGCGGCGCCGGTACCACGAGCGCTTCCGCGCGCTCATCGAGGAGGGGCAGGCGTCGGGGGTCTTCACGTCCGAGACGTCGGCGGGGCTGGTCGTCGACTACCACTTCGGCGCGGTGCACCACCTCAGCAGCTGGTACCGGCCGGAGGGACGGCTCACGAAGGAGCAGGTGGCGGAGCAGCTCGCGGACCTCTTGCTGCGCGTGCTGCGCCCGTAGGTCGTTCGGTTCACGTCCGGTGTCCGGCGCCGCCCCGCGCCTTCGGCGCGGGGATCGCCCCGG
Source organism: Streptomyces sp. NPDC051940 (assembly GCF_040680895.1). NCBI lineage: Bacteria > Bacillati > Actinomycetota > Actinomycetes > Kitasatosporales > Streptomycetaceae > Streptomyces > Streptomyces sp. NPDC051940. Next base: position 94,275 of record NZ_JBFAXR010000003.1, read on the forward strand.
GCGGGCGGTTCACGTCGGGTGTCCGGCGCCGCCCCGCGCCTTCGGCGCGGGGGTTGCCCCCACCCACACACCACCCGTTGCGGTGTTGCCTGGTCACCGTCGGCGCCTGGGTGGTGCGGGGCAGCCCTCCCAGCCCGTCCAGCGCCGGAGGACCTCGGGCAAAGCCCGAAGCGCGCCAGCCGACGCGACCGTACGTTTCCAGCGTGACCGGCGCAGATCCAGCCCGTCCGGCGTCTGAGGACTGAGGCGCGAAGCGCCGAATCGCGCCGCAGGCGCCGGCGGGACCGGATGCTTTCAGCGTGACCGGCGCAGATCCAGCCCGTCCGGCGTCTGAGGACTGAGGCGCGGAGCGCCGAATCGCGCCGCAGGCGCCGGTGGGACCGGATGCTTTCAGCGTGACCGGCGCAGATCCAGCCCGTCCGGCGTTTGAGGACTGAGGCGCGCAGCGCCGAATCGCGCCGCAGGCGCCGGCGTGCACCGCACCCTCGAGCGCGACCGGCACCGCTCCCAGCCCGTCCGGCGTTTGAGGACGAGGCGCGCAGCGCCGATCCGCGTCAGCCGGCGCAAACCGCACCGCGCAGCTACACGTACCGCTTCAGCTCGCGCCGCGCCAGCGACCGCTGATGGACCTCGTCCGGCCCGTCCGCCAACTGCAGCGTCCGCGCCCCCGCGTAGAGCTCCGCGAGGGGCGTGTCCTGGCTGACGCCCGCCGCGCCGTGGAGCTGGATCGCGCGGTCGAGGATGGCGACCACCGCCCGCGGGACGGCGATCTTGATGGCCTGGATCTCCGTGTGCGCGCCCTTGTTGCCGACCTGGTCCATCAGCCACGCCGTCTTCAGGACCAGCAGCCGGAGCTGCTCCACCGACACCCGCGCGTCGGCGATCCAGTTGTGCACGACGCCCTGCTGGGCGAGCGACTTGCCGAACGCCGTACGCGACACCGCTCGCCTGCACATGAGCTCGATCGCCCGTTCCGCCATGCCGATCAGCCGCATGCAGTGGTGGATCCGGCCCGGGCCCAGCCGGGCCTGGGCGATCGCGAAGCCGCCGCCCTCCTCGCCGACGAGGTTCGAGGCGGGGACCCGGACGTCGTCGAACACGACCTCCGCGTGGCCGCCGTGGAGGTGGTCCTCGAAGCCGAAGACACCCATCGCCCGCTTGATCGTGAGGCCCGGGGCGTCGCGCGGCACCAGGATCATCGACTGCTGGCGGCGGACGTCCGCGCCGTCCGGGTCCGTCTTGCCCATCACGATGAAGATCGCGCAGTCCGGGTTCATCGCCCCGGAGATGTACCACTTGCGGCCGCTCACGACGTAGTCGGAGCCGTCCCGGACGATCCGCGTCTCGATGTTCGTCGCGTCCGACGACGCGACGCCGGGCTCCGTCATCGCGAACGCCGAGTGGATCTCCCCGTTCAGCAGCGGCTCGAGCCAGCGCGCCTTCTGCTCGGGCGTGGCGAACTGGGCGAGCAGCTCCATGTTGCCCGTGTCCGGGGCGTTGCAGTTCAGGGCGAGCGGCGCCAGGTGCGGGCTGCGCCCCATGATCTCCGCCAGCGGCGCGTACTGCAGGTTCGTCAGCCCCGCGCCGTGCTCCGTGTCCGGCAGGAAGAAGTTCCACAGACCGCGCGCCCGCGCCGCCGCGCGCAGTTCGTGCACGACCGGCGGATGCACCCACGGCGAGTCCTGGGCCGCGAGCTGCTCGTGGGCGACCTCCTCGGCGGGGTAGACGTGCTCGTCCATGAAGGCGAGCAGCTCCTTGCGCAGCTCCTCGGTACGGGCGTCGTAGGCGAAGTCCATGGCGGGTCAGCCCTCCTGAAGGGTGGTGAGGCCGTGGCCGATGAGCATCGGGACCAGCTCCCCGATGCCGTCGAAGCCGGCCCCGACGGTCTGGCCGAGTGTGAATCGGTAGTGGATGCCCTCGGCGATGACCGCGAGCTTGAAGTAGGCGAAGGCGCAGTACCAGGCGATCGCGGAGACGTCGCGGCCGGAGCCCGCGGCGTAGCGCTCGATCATCTCGGTGACCGGCGGATGTCCCGGCGCCGACCCGGTGGAGGCGATCGCCGCGCCCGGGCCCGCCTCGCGGGAGCTGTACATCGCCAGCAGGCCCAGATCGCTCAGCGGGTCGCCGAGCGTGGACATCTCCCAGTCCAGGACCGCCGCGATCCGGTCGTCCGCGCCGACGAGCACGTTGTCGAGCTTGAAGTCGCCGTGGATGACGGTCGGCGCGGGGGAGTCGGGCAGCGCCTTGGCCAGCCGGGAGTGCAGTTCGTCGATGCCGGGCAGGTCGCGGCTGCGCGAGGCGTCCAGCTGCTTGCCCCAGCGGCGCAGCTGGCGCTCCAGATAGCCCTCCGGGCGGCCGAAGTCCGCGAGCCCCACCGCCGCCGGGTCCACGGCGTGCAGCTCCACCAGCGTGTCGACGAGGCCGAGCACGACCTCACGGGTGCGGTCGGGACCGACGGCCGCCAGCTGGTCCGCGGTGCGGTAGCAGGTGCCGGCCACGAACTCCATCACGTAGAAGGGAGCGCCCAGGACGGACGCGTCCTCGCACAGCAGCACCGCCCGGGGGACCGGCACGGCCGTCGGGTGCAGGGCGCTGATCACGCGGGACTCGCGCGTCATGTCGTGCGCGGTGGCCAGCACATGGCCCAGCGGCGGCCGGCGGACCACCCACTGCCCGGAGCCGTCGGTGACGACGTAGGTGAGGTTGGACCTGCCGCCCTCGACCAGCCGGGCGGTGAGCGGCCCCTGGACCAGTCCCGGGCGCGCCGCGTCCAGATGGCGGCGCAGGGCCCCGGGGTCGAGTCCCGGTGGGTGCTCGTCGCTCATTCATTCCCCCTCTGGGAGAGTCGTCCGGCCGGTCACGTACATGATGCCGACCAGTCGGTATGTAGTCCAGTGCCGAGGCTGCCGGGATCTAGCCGCCGGTCGGTTACGTGAATACAGTTCATGTATGAATACAGCGCTGCGTATCGAAGAGGTCCGGCTCACCCCCATCCTGATCGCCGATCCCCCGCTGCTCAACGTCCAGGGCGTCCATCAGCCCTACACGCCCCGTCTGATCATCGAGGTGGTCACCGCCGAGGGTGTGGTGGGCCTCGGCGAAACGTACGGGGACGCGAAGTTCCTCGAACCGGCACGGGCGCTGGCCGCCGCGCTGCCCGGCCGGTCGGTCACGGACGTGAACGGGTTGTACCGGCTCGCGGCCGAGGTGTGCGGGCGGCCCGACGGCGCGGCACTGGGCGGTGACGTGGGCGGTCTGCGCGGCACGCTGAGCGCCGACAAGCTGCTGCTGTCCGTCCTGTCCGGGTTCGAGGTGGCCCTGCTGGACGCACAGGGCCGGACGCTCGGCGTCCCGGTGCACGCCCTGCTGGGCGGGAAGGTCCGCGACCGCGTCGACTACAGCGCCTACCTCTTCTACCGCTGGGCCGAGCACCCCGGAGCCGACACGCCCCGCGACGACTGGGGCGCCGCCCTCGACCCGGCGGGGATCGTCGCCCAGGCGCGCCGCTTCACCGAACGCTACGGCTTCGGCTCCATCAAGCTGAAGGGCGGCGTCTTCGAACCCGACCAGGAGATCGCGGCGATCCGCGCGCTGGCCGGGGCCTTCCCCGGGATGCCGCTGCGCCTCGACCCCAACGGCGGCTGGTCGGTGGAGACGTCCGTGCGCGTCGCCCACGAGCTGCGCGACGTACTCGAGTACCTGGAGGACCCGGCGAGCGGCACCGACGGCATGGCGGCCGTCGCCGCCCGCGCCGAGGGCGTGCCGCTGGCCACCAACATGTGCGTCACCACCGTCCAGGAGATCCCCGAGGCGTTCGCGCGCGGCGCCGTGCAGGTGGTCCTCTCCGACCACCACTACTGGGGCGGACTGCGCAGGACCGTCGAACTCGCCGCGGTCTGCCGTACCTTCGGGGTCGGCCTGTCCATGCACTCCAACACCCATCTGGGCATCAGCCTCGCCGCCATGACCCACGTCGCGTCCGTCGTCCCGAACCTGGACTACGCCTGCGACACCCACTACCCCTGGCAGAGCGAGGACGTCATCACCGCCCCGCACGTCTTCGAGGGCGGCGCGCTCACCGTCTCCGACGCCCCGGGCCTGGGCGTGGAGCTCGACCGCGAGGCGCTGGCCGCGCTGCACAAGCGCTGGGTGGAGGACGACGGCCGGATGCGCGACCGGGACGACGTGGCCGCGATGCGGGTGGCGCACCCGGACTGGGAGCAGCCGGTGATGCCGCGCTGGTGACGCGGTTCCGGCACGGCGTCAGGCGTGACAGGGCACCATCACGCCCCCGTTCAGCGCCGCCATGTCCCCGAACACCGTGAACAGATCGAGGGGCGTGCCTGCCGGCCGCCCCTCGATCTCCGCGTAGGCGCGGTGCAGGTTCGCCACCAGCCGCACGCTCTCCCGCAGCTCCGCGAACTCCCCGAGCTCCGCGCCCCGCGCCGCCTGCAGCGGTGTCAGCCCCGACGCGTGCGCCTCCTCGGCCAGGGCGGCGACGAACCGCAGGTACCGCTCCACCGTGTCGTACACCGACGGATCGGTGACCGGCCCGTGCCCCGGCACCACCGTGTGCGCGCCCAGCGAGCGCAGCAGGTCCAGCGCCCGCAGCGATCCCGTGAGCGAGCCCATCGGGATGAACGGCGTCCCCTGGTGGAAGACCAGGTCCCCGGTGAAGACGATGCGCTGCTGCGGCAGCCACACCAGCGTGTCGCCGGTCGTGTGCGCCGGGCCCGGGTGGATCAGCCGCACCTCGCTGCCGCCGACGTGGCCGGTCAGCTGGTCGTCGTACGTCACGGTGGGCGGCGTCAGCACGATGTCGCCGTACTCCACGTCCGGCCACAGCAGGTCCAGATGACGCCCGCTCGCCACCGCCTGTGCCCGGCACTCGGTGTGGCCGACGATCGCGGCGGCGGACGCGAACAGTCCGTTGCCGTAGGTGTGGTCGCCGTGGTGGTGGGTGTTCACCACGGTCGTCGGCAGCGGCGAGCCGCTCGCCAGCACCGCGGCGCGCAGCTGGCGGGCGCGGGACTCGGTGGCGGCCGTGTCGACGAGCAGGGTGCTGTGCCCGTCGCTCACGAACCCCGCGTTGCTGAGGCACCAGCCGCCGTCCGGCTGGACGTACGCGTGCACGCCCGAGACCAGCTCCATCACGTACGGGGCGCGGATCGCGTCCACCGCCAGGTCCACCAGCGCGGCCGGACCGCCGTCGACCGGGAGGGTCGCGCCGTTCTCGTCGGACTCCAGCCGCTCCAGCTCCGCGAACTGCGAGCGCAGCAGCTCCCGCGGCATGAAGTGGTCCTTGCGCTCCTCCATCCGCCCGGCGATCAGCTCGTACGAACCGTCGAGGTGGAGGAAGACGACGCCGTGCACGGCCGACGCGAGCCGGTCGCGGTAGCGGCGCCGCAGCGCCGAGCAGGAGACCACGCCGCCGCTGCCGGTACGGGCCGCCAGCCAGCGGGCGACGGCGTCGAGCCACGGCTCGCGGTCCTCGTCGGTGAGCGGGGTGCCGCCCGCCATCTTCTCGACGTTCCCCCGGGAGTGGAAGCTGTCGCCGTCGGTGTACGGCAGGTTCAGCCGCTCGGCGAGCGCTTCGCCGACGGTGGACTTCCCGGACCCGCTCACCCCCATCACGACGACGAGCGGCGCGCTCGCGGCCATCGGCATGTCCCCTCCCCGTACGGTGTGTGCCGTCTCGAACCTACCCCTCGCGACCGGTCACCGGACCAGAGCGACGCCGAACACCGCCGTGCCGATCACACACAGCGCCCCGGCCCACACCACCGCCGGCCCGATCGCGTCGGGCTGCGCGGCGGCCAGGGCGCGGACGCGGCGGTGCGCCACGGCCAGGAACGCCAGCCACAGCAGGGCGTACAGCGCCGCCGCCGTCCACGCCGCCGCCGAGTCCGTGCGGTGCAGGCCGGCCTTCGCCCCCAGCATGGTGATCACAGCGAAGGACAGCGTGGTACGCCGCCACGCCAGCCGTGTGCGTTCGGGCTGTGCCCCCGGGTCGCGGGGCGCGGCCGCGCCCTCCGTCACTTGCCCGCCTTGCCGGTCAGCACGATGACCAGGATGAGCACCGCCGACAGTGCCGTCGCCACCGCCAGCGCCGCCGGGAAGCGCGAGGCCGGCAGGTCCTCGCCGCGGCGCATCGCGCGCTCGCAGCTCACCCAGTGGTTCACCGCCCGCACCGCGCACAGCGCGCCGATCGCCAGCAGTACCAGGGCGATGGTGGTGCGCTGCGCCCAGTCCAGGTCCGTCAGGAACTGGTCCGCCGCCAGTCCGCCGCCCACCAGGGCCAGCGCCGTGCGGATCCAGGCCAGGAACGTCCGCTCGTTGGCGAGTGAGAACCGGTAGTCCGGCGTCGTGCCCTCCGAGCGGAGCTTGGCGGGGTCGAACCAGAGGCGGAGCGAGGAGAAACGGTCAGGCGCGATCACGCCCCCGACCATACGCTGCGCCCGCGTGGGCGCCCGCGCACCGGGTTCTGAAACCGGCACGCGAGCGTGCCGGTTTCAGAACCCGGTCAGCCGGCGGTACGCCGCGATCCCGTCGGGCACCCACGGCCACTCCCGAAGGCGCTCCCGCAGCTCGGCGTCGTCCAGGAAGGTCCACCACTCGACCTCCTCCACCTGCGGCGACACGGTGTCGGACGGCAGCGCGACCTCGTACACCCGCGCCCACTCCTTGACGTCGGACGTCTCGTACAGGAACGCGAACAGCTCGCGCGGCGCCGGCAGGCCGCTCACCCCCAGCTCCTCCTCCGCCTCCCGCAGCGCCGCCTCCTCGTACGACTCGCCCGCGCCGACCACACCGCCGACGAACATGTCGTACATCGAGGGGAAGACCAGCTTCCGCGCCGTCCGCCGGTGGACGAAGACCCGCCCTTGCGGATCGCGCGCCAGCACGAACACGCACCGGTGGCGCAGGCCCTTCGCGTAGATCTCGGCGCGCGGCGCCTGGCCGAGGACCCGGTCGTCCTCGTCGACGACGTCGAGGATCTCGTCGGCGGACAGCGGTGGCAGGTCGGTGGGTTGTGTCATACGCCCATCCTCGCGGATCGCGGCCGACGCACGTGCCCAGCTCCCGCGGGGCCGCTGTTCGGCATGCGCGGGCGGTTGACGACCGGCCCTGCGGTCATCAAGATCTAACCGACCGGTAACCATCGAGGAGGCGGAGCCCATGGCGTACGACGCGGACGTCATCGTGATCGGAGCGGGCCTCGCGGGCCTCGCCGCCACCGCGGAGCTCGCGGACGCGGGCCGCAAGGTGATCCTCCTCGACCAGGAGCCCGAAGCCTCGATCGGCGGCCAGGCGCACTGGTCGTTCGGCGGGCTGTTCTTCGTCGACTCGCCCGAGCAGCGGCGGATGCGGATCAAGGACAGCCACGCCCTCGCCCTCCAGGACTGGATGGGCACGGCGGGCTTCGACCGCGACGAGGACCACTGGCCCCGCAAGTGGGCCGAGGCGTACGTCGACTTCGCCGCCGGCGAGAAGCGCCCCTGGCTGCACGCGATGGGCGTGCGCTGGTTCCCGGTCGTCGGCTGGGCGGAGCGCGGCGGCTACGACGCCCAGGGGCACGGCAACTCCGTGCCGCGCTTCCACATCACCTGGGGCACGGGCCCGGGCCTGGTGGCGCCCTTCGAACGCCGGGTGCGCGAGGCCGCCGCGAAGGGCCTGGTCGACCTGCGCTTCCGGCACCGGGTGACGGGCCTGGCGCGCAGCGCCGGGTCGGTCGACACGGTCACCGGCGAGATCCTCGCGCCCAGCACGGCGGAACGCGGCACGGCCAGCAGCCGCGAGGTCACCGGGGAGTTCGAGCTGCGCGCCCAGGCGGTGGTCATCACCTCCGGCGGCATCGGCGGCAACCACGACCTCGTACGGAAGAACTGGCCCGAGCGCCTCGGCAAGGCCCCCCAGCGGATGCTCTCCGGCGTCCCGGCGCACGTCGACGGCGCGATGCTCGGCATCGCCGAGACGGCGGGCGCGCGGCTGATCAACCGCGACCGGATGTGGCACTACACCGAAGGCATCGAGAACTGGAACCCGATCTGGGCCCGGCACGGCATCCGGATCCTGCCCGGACCGTCCTCCCTCTGGCTCGACGCGCACGGCCGGCGCCTCCCGGCGCCGCTGTGGCCGGGCTTCGACACGCTCGGGACGCTCGAGCACATCATGAGGACCGGCCACGACTACACCTGGTTCGTCCTCAACCGCCGCATCATCGGCAAGGAGTTCGCCCTCTCCGGCTCCGAGCAGAACCCGGACCTGACCGGCAAGTCGGTGCGCGACGTGCTGCAGCGCGGCCGGATGCCCGTCCCCGGCCCGGTCCAGGCGTTCATGGACAAGGGCGCGGACTTCATCGTCGAACGGGACCTGTCGGCGCTGGTCCGCCGGATGAACGAGCTCACCAAGGACACCCTCCTCGACGAGGCCGAGATCCGCCGCATGATCGAGGCCCGCGACCGGGAGACCGCGAACCCGTACACCAAGGACCTCCAGGTCATGGCGATCAACGGCGCGCGCCACTACCTCGGCGACAAACTGATCCGCACGGTGGCGCCGCACCCGCTGCTCGACCCGAAGGCGGGCCCGCTGGTCGCGGTCCGGCTCAACATCCTGACGCGCAAGACGCTGGGCGGTCTGGAGACGGACCTGTCGGGCCGTGTCCTCGCCGACGGCGGCGAGCCCCTGCCGGGCGTGTACGCGGCGGGCGAGGCCTCGGGCTTCGGCGGCGGGGGCGTGCACGGATACCGGTCGCTGGAGGGCACGTTCCTGGGCGGGTGCCTCTTCTCGGGGCGGACGGCGGGGCGGGCGGCGGCCGAGGCGGTGTAGGCGGTGGGTGAGGTACCCGCGCCCGGGACGTTCGGCCCGTATCCGGGCTCGGGCGTGATGCTGGGGCGCCTGATGGCGTACCGCGGCCTGGACGCCGAAGCCCTGGCGCGGGCGGCGGAGGTCGACGCCGGCGCCCTACGCGCGGTGTTGGACGGCGGGGAGCCGGATCCGGAGACGGTCGGGCGGCTGGCGCCGGTGCTGGGGCTGCACACCGTGGACCTGCACGTGGTGATGTGGACGGCGGTACCGCACAGGTTGGCACCGCTGGATCCGGAGGCGGCCGTGGCGGTGCGGCAGATGTTGGGCGACCTCGTGCGCCTGTCCGCCGGGCGCGTGACCGAGGTGCTCATGCTCGTCCGGTCACTGCCGCAGGAGCCGCGGACCGTCCCCTACGCGGAACACCCCACGCTCGAGAGCGGGTTCAGGCCGACGCTCGGCGGTGTGCTCGTCCGGATGCTCTTGAACCGGAACCTGCGACTTCCGGCGATCGCCGAGGCCATGGGCCGGTGGACCCCCACGTACCTGTCCATCGCCACCTACCCGGCCATCGGCAGCGGCCGCTCGGAACTGACGCCGGGCCGGGTGGCGGACTTCGCGGCCCTGCTCGGCCTCCCCGCGGGCCTGCTGGCGGCCCTGACCGGCATCGAGCCGACCGAGCGCGGCTCGCGCCACCACCCCACGGTGGACCTGGTGGCCCAGCTGGTCTGGGAGATGCGGCGGCTCACCGCCGATCAGTCCGAGCAGGTCCGGGCGTCGGTACGGTCCCACGCCGGACGGTGAGCGCGGCCACGCCGAGGCGTCGTCCCGCCGGGCCCGCGCCCTCACGACCCCATCGTCAGCCCGTCCTCCGCCGCCCCGCGGCTGAGCGTGACCGCCCGGATCCGGTCCCGCACCCGCGCGAGCCGACCGCCCGCCGTGTCGACCGCGAGGTTCAGCACCCGGGGGTTGCCCGGCCGGTGCAGGTCGATGATCTGCGGGACGAACTCCGCCTTCGTCACCAGCCACTGCCCGCCGGGCGCGGCGGGCGGCGAGAAGGTGAACCTGGCGATCGTGCCCCAGTTGCCCCGCTCGTCGTTCATCGGCCCCGCTATCTGGTCGCCCATCCCGAACACCACCCAGACCCCGTGCAGCTTCTGGTACGCCTGCGGGACATGGGCGTGCGTGCCGAGGATCAGGTCGATGTCCGGCCGGCCGCCGGACCGGGAGCGGGTCAGCCGCTCGGCCACCCTCCGCTGCAGCGCGTCGGGCTCCTCCTGCCACTCCGTACCCCAGTGGACGGAGACCACGACCACATCCGCCCCGGCCGCCCGCGCGGCGCGCGCGTCCTCGATGATCTTCGGTACGTCGATGAGGTTGACGGTCCACGGCTTCCCCGCGGGCAGCGGCAGCCCGTTGGTGCCGTAGGTGTACGACAGCTGCGCGACGAGTGCGTCCCCCGCCCGCAGCATGGCGGGCGACCGCGCGTCCGCGGCGCTGCGGTACGAGCCGGTGTGCGCCAGCCCGACGGCGTCCATCTCGTCCAGCGTCCTCTTCGCCCCGGCGAAGCCGTCGTCGAGGGTGTGGTTGGAGGCGGTGGAGCAGGAGTCGTAGCCGGCGTTCTTCAGATCGCGGGCGAACTGCGGCGGCGCTTTGAACAGCGGCCAGCCCGTGTACGGGCCGCCTCGCCGGCCGTACACGGTCTCCATATGGCAGATCGCCACGTCGGCCCCGGAGATGACCGGTCGTACGCCCGCGAGCATCCTGCCGATGGTGTAGCCCTTGCCGCCCGCGTCGCCGCGGGCCTGGCTGATGATCGTGTTGTGGGCGAGCACGTCACCGGCGCCGACCAGGGTGAAGGGGCGCGCCACCGTCGCCGGCGGGGACGGCCGCGCCTGCGGCGAGGCCGCCGTGGCCGACGGGCGCGGAGCGGCGCTCCGCCCGGCCGAGGGGCCCGAAGTCCCGCCCGTACAGCCCGCCATCAGTACCGCGACGACGAGGCACACCGCGCCCCGCCCCCGAACCCCCCGGCGCATTGCGCCCCCCGACGTAGAAGCGGGGCGTCGCCGCCCCGGTGTCCGCGCGAACCCGACTACTGATATCCGCCTACTGATATCCGCCGCGCCCGCGAAGCGCAAGAGTTTCGTTACGCGCCCGTACGATCCGCCAGGACCTGTGTGACCTGGTACGTCGTGGCCCGCGCCACCGAGGGCCGGGTCGCCGCGTACGACACGTACGCCCCGAGCCCGGTGGCCATGCCCCAGCCGAGCCCGCGCGCCCAGGTGGCGTCGTCGACGCCCAGCGCCTCGCGGAACACCCGCCGGGTACGCGGCGAGAGCGCCGTCCAGCCGACCATCAGGTCGCACGCCGGATCGCCGGTGCCCAGGCCGCCGAAGTCGATGACCGCCGACAGCCGGCCGTCCACGGTCAGCAGGTTCCCGAGGTGGAAGTCGCCGTGGAACCACACCGGCGGCCCGTCCCAGGCGGGCGCCGCCAGCGCCTCGTCCCACACCCGGGTGAGCGCCGCCGTGTCGAAGACGCCCTCGACCTTCGCGATCGCCGCGCGCGTCGAGGCGTCCCGGTCCGCCAGGGACCAGGTCGACAAGTCGTCGTACGAGCCGGGCGCCAGGTCCCGCGGCGCCGGGAGGCCGCGCAGCGCCCGCAGGAACTCCGCCAGCTCCACCGCCGTACCCGCCGGGTCGGCGAAGCCGTCGACCGTGGCCACCCGGCCCGCCAGCCACCGCACCACCGACCAGCGGTGCGGGAAGCCGAACGCGGGCTCGCCGACGGCCAGCGGCACGGGGACCGGCAGGGGCAGCCGCGGCGCGAGGAGCGGCAGCCAGCGCTCGTCCTTGGCCGCCTGGTGTGCCGCCCAGTCGCGGGGCAGGCGTACGGCCATGTCGTCGCCGAGCCGGAAGATGACGTGGTCCGAGCCCGCGTCGGGCGCCTCCCGCAGCGGCAGGCCGGCCCACTGCGGGAACTGGCCGGCGACCAGCCGCCGTACGAGGTCCGCGTCAGTCACCGGGCCGCTCCACCACCCGGAACCTCTCCGCCACGACGAGCGTCCCGTCCGTCACGGCGAACGACGGGTCGCCGAGCCACTCGCGCATCTCGGGCCCGTTCCAGAAGCGCTCGTGCGCCGCGCGCCACTCGGCGACCGACGCGTAGCCCTCTCCCTCGTCGCGGGCGTGCTCCCAGCCCACGTCGGCGAGCCGCAGCACCTCGACGGCGGTGGTCGCCACCACGGCGACGCGCCGGCCGGCGGAGTCGACGACGGCGCCGCGGGCGCCGACGACCGGGAACTCCTCGTCGGAGGACGGCAGGTCGAACTCCAGCCGGAGCGAGGTGGTCGAGGTCTTCGCGCCGGACAGCACGGCGGCGACGAGCTTGTCGCGCAGCGGTCCGGGGAAGGCGAACTGGATCTCTGGGAGGGCGGGATCGTCGATCACCGGTCCACCGTAGGCGGGTACGGCGGACACCCGCAGCGGATTTTCCGCGGGGTGCGCGCCGTACGCGGACGGCCGCGTGGCAGGCGCACCGGGACGGCCGTGTGGTCGGCGCACCCGGACGGCCGCACGGCCGCGACGCCCGCGAGCTGTCAGGACTGCTTCTGCGGCGCGACCGGCGCCCCCGAGGTCACCGCCTTCGGCTCGGTACGCAGCACGCCCGCCCCCACCATGAGCCCCGCCGCCAGCACCGTCACCACGATGAACGACACGGTCAGCGACGACGCGTCAGCGATCCCGCCGATCGCGGCCGGGGCGATCAGGCTGGAGCTGTACGTGATGGTCGCGACGCCCGCGATCGCCTGGGCCGGCGCCGGACCGCGCCGCGCCGCCGCGCCGAACGCCAGCGGGACGGCCAGGGCGATGCCGATGCCGAGCAGACCGAAACCGGTCATCGCCTGGGGCGCGTTCTGAGCCGTGACGACCAGGACGCCGCCCACCGTGCCGACGACACCGCTGACCCGGACCGACCGGACGGGGCCGAAACGCTCCACGACCCGGTCGCCGAGCAGCCGGGTGACGGCCATCGTGAGGGCGAAGCCGGTGGTGCAGGCGGCCGCCAGACCGGGGGAGGAGTCCATGACCTGGCGCAGGTACACGGCCGACCAGTCCAGGCTCGCACCCTCCGCGAAGACCGAGCAGAAGCCCACGGCCCCGATGATGAGCGCCGACTTCGGCGGGAACGCGAAGTGCGGCGGCGGCTCCTCGTCCGGCTCGCTGCGCAGATCGAGCACCCAGTGGCAGACGGCGAGGCTGAGCGCGGTCAGCACGCAGGCCGCGACCGCGAAGTGCACCCGGGCGTCGAGGTCCGCGTGCGCGGCCACCGTGCCGGCGGCGGAGCCGGCCAGGGCGCCGGCGCTCCACATACCGTGCAGGCTCGACATGATGGGGCGGCCGTACCGGCTCTCGGTCTCGACGCCGAGCGCGTTCATCGCGACGTCGGCGGTGCCGGAGGTGGCGCCGTACAGGAAGAGCGCCGGCGCGAGCGTGAGCCCGCCGGGGGCGAGGGCCGGCGGGATCAGGGCCAGGCACCACAGCACCATCAGCCCGCGCAGCGCCGGGCGGGCGCCGAAGCGGTGGGTGATGCGGCCGGCGAGCGGCATGGCCGCGGCGGCACCGAGCGCGGGGAAGCAGAGGGCGAGGCCGAGCTCACCGGCGCTGATGCCGGTGTGGTCCTGTACCCAGGGCACGCGGGTGGCGAAGCTGCCGGTCACCGCCCCGTGCAGGGCGAAGACCACCGCGATGGCCACGCGGGCCCGACGTATGCCGGTGTCGTCCGTAGGCACGTGCTGTCGTCCTTTCAAGGTCTGGACCACCACCCTGTCGTACGACCTGCGGATCTGTCACGGGGTATTGCACGGGTCCGGAACAAACCCGTACGGTCGGGCAGGACATCCCACCTCCTACGTCCTAAGAGCTTGAGCCGCGTACTCCTGTCCGAGAAGGGACCATGGACCGACCGATGAACCGCAGACGCGTAATCAAGGCATCGGCCGCAGCCGCCGCGACGGCTGCGTTCACCCCGCTGGAGATGGCCCGCGCCGCCGCCCAGGACCGCGGCCCGTGCACGTCCTCCGTCCCGTTCCGCGCCGGGGAGGGCGGCTACCACACGTACCGCATCCCGGCGGTCGTCAAGACGCGCACCGGCGCGCTGCTCGCCTTCGCGGAGGGCCGCGTCGGGGGCTCGGGCGACACGGGCGGGATCGACCTCGTCGTCAGACGCTCGGCGGACGGCGGCTGCACCTGGGGCCCGTTGACGGTGGTCGCCGCGGGCCACGGCGACACCCGGGGCAACCCGGCGCCGGTGGTGGACCCGAGGACGGGCAGGCTGGTGCTGCTCAGCTCGTACAACAGCGGCAAGGTCACCGAGGCTCAGATCATGCGGGGCGAGGCCACGCCGGAGCAGAGCCGCAGGGTCTTCGTGCAGACGTCGGCCGACGACGGCCGCAGCTTCAGCGAGCCGCGGGAGATCACGGCGTCGGCGAAGCTGCCGCAGTGGCGCTGGTACGCCACCGGGCCTGGGCATGCCCTCGCGCTGACGCGCGGCCCGTACGCCGGCCGGCTGGTGGTGGCGTCGAACCATTCGACGTCCCCGCCGCCCGGGTCCGCGGACACGGGCCAGGAGGCGAAGTACTACGGCGCGCACGCGATCCACAGCGACGACGGGGGCGCGACGTGGCGGCTCGGCTTCGTGGACGACTCGTACGACGGGGTGACGAACAGCAACGAGTCCCTGGCGGCGGAACTCCCGGACGGCCGCGTGTACTTCACCTCCCGCGACCAGAACGGCGCGGAGCCGGGCAACCGCCTCGACGCGTACTCGCTGGACGGCGGGTCCACGCTGGCCCGCCCGTACGCGATGCAGCACGCCCTGGACGAGGTGCCGGTGGTCCAGTCCTCGGTCCTCCAGGTGCACGGCGACGCCGCGGCCCCGCTGCTCTTCGCGGGCCCGTCGAACCCGCTGGTCCGCGAGAAGCTCGCGGTGTGGCGCAGCGACGACGGCGGCGCGACGTTCACGAAGGCGCTGACGCTCTCGGCGCAGCGCGCGGCGTACTCGGACCTGGTCCAGCTCAACCGCTCGACGGTGGGGGTGCTGTACGAGACGGGGGTCGCGGGCCCGTACGAGACGATCGAGTTCCGGCGACTCGATCTGGCTGCTCTCACGGGCTAACCTGACGGTATGTCAGATACTCTCCCGGGTGCCGTCGCCGCCGCGAACGTGGCCGCCTTCTGGCGCGGCGTGGACGCCCATGACTGGGACCTCGTCGGATCGGTCCTGGCCCCGGACTTCGTCCGGATCGGAATGCGCGGCGACGAGTCCGACACGTGCCGCGGCCGCGAGGCGTACCTGCGCTTCGTGTCCGCGGTCGTGGGCCGCATGTACTTCCACGAACTGCGCTCACGCCGCACGTTCCTGAGCCCGGACGCCCGCTCGGCCCTGAACGAGGCGGTCGAGGTCATCCAGCCGACACCCGAGGCCCCACGCAACACGATGCGCTTCGCGAACGTGATGGAGCTGGACGCCGGTGGGCTGCTGACGCGGCTGGACATCTACTGGAAGACACCGTCGATCCAGCCTCCGGCGTGGATCGTGCCGGGTGCGGTGGGGGCGCCTTAGGCGGCGGCTGCCACCAGTTGGGCCGGCTTCGCCGCCCCCGCCGCGTGGTCGAGTCAGGGCGTCCGCGTGGCCGGCGCGCTCGACTCGAACCAGTGCGCGGCCAGCTTCGTGCAGCGGATAGCCGAACGGTGGCTCCCGGTCGGTGAGCAGGCGCAGGATGAACTCGGCTGTTCCGCAGTCGAAACGCTTCCAGTCTCCGTCGTCCTGCACCAGCACCGGCCAGCCGTCCGGATCGCCGGCGCCGGTGAGCCAGTGGAACGTCAGTTCCTGCTCGGACGTGCCCCACATCAGCACGCCGCCCGGAGCAGGGTAGACCGGATACGGGTGATAGAGGCCGGCGTACTGATGCATGTCCCGGCCCCATTCGACGAGGTCCACACTGACGGCGCCCGGCACCAGAAGACTCAAGTACTCGTCGAAGCTGCCCGCGCCGAATACATCGACGATCTCCTTGTAGTCGCTGGGCAGGGCGGTGCCCAGCGCGGATTCTGCGACCGCCCAGTCGACGGACTGCCGGTGCGGTGTCACCCATGCGGTGGCTGTCCGCAGGCGCTGCACCCATCCGGCATGGGGATCGGGCGCCGGTCGGTGAGCGGCGACGATAACGCCGCGCGGGCCGTCGCTTGCGGTGATCAAGCCGTATCCGAACCAGTGCTCGTTCAGCACCCACCCACGTAGCTCCATCACCTCGCCGTTGTCCGACCCCGCGGGCGGACCGTGGAATCCGGCAACGGCGGTGCCGGCAGTGACCAGCCGCTGCATGGGCTGGCGGGTCCAAGGAAGCGCCTCGACGGCGGCCCGCTCCAACTGGGCAAGGTCCCATCCGCCGCGAACGATGCAGATATGGCCGTCCCCGTGCCCGGGAAGCGGGCACCGCTGCTGAGACGCCAGGTCGAGCAGGGCGCGAATTCCTGAGCCATCCATGGACCTAGTCAACCTCAGGGCAGGACCGTCGAGCACCGTCCTGGGCCCCGCGCCGGCAGCATCCAGTCCCAGCTTGATCTGGCCGGTCAGGACGTCGTCCGGAGGCGGACCGCGGCCTCCTACGGGGTGGCGGAATAGCCCGGGCGGGCCACAAGCGCCGAGTTGAAGTAAGCGCACGACATCCGCGGCGGCTGCGGGGCGGCCCCGCTCGATCGCCTCCCGGCGACGGACCCGCAGGTGTGGACCGCATGACCGCCAACCCACCGGCCCACGCCCACATCACCGCCTGATCACAGTCGCCCGCAAGCCCTTGCACGCCCCTTGACCTCCACCCCCCATCCCGTTTACGTTCACCCGCGCCAGGACGTAGAACGTAGGACCTCCCACATACCGCCTCCCCACCCCGGACGGACCCGGGACGGGAGAGGCGGACGGATCCCCCTCACCAGGAGGCAGCAGCCGTGAACGTAACCCCGGCCCCCGCCAAGGGCGATGGCTTCGACCGCCGGAGCCTGCTGAAGTACACCGGCGCGCTGGGCGCCGCCGGTGCGGTCACCGTGAGCCTGTCCGCCTGCTCCGGCGGGCCGGAGTCCACCACGGACACCAGCGCCGACAAGGGGGGCAAGGTCGAGAACCTGACCGCCGTCATCGGCTACGGCAACGACGGCAGCTGGGACCCCACCCAGACCGCCTCCGCGTTCGCGATGGCCGGCAACCACCACATCTACGAGGGCCTCCTCGACACCGACCCCATCACCCGCGAGCCCTACGCCGCGCTCGCGACCGAGGTGCCCGCCGATCTCAACGCCACCAGCTGGAAGTTCACCCTGCGCGACGGCGCCAAGTGGCACGACGGGCAGCCCGTCACCGCCGACGACGTCGTCTTCACCTTCGAGCGGATCCTCGACCCGGGCACCCAGACCCTGGCCAAGGGCTTCTTCGCCAGCTGGCTGCAGGAGGTCCGGAAGGTCGACGACCGGTCCGTCGAGCTGGTGCTGAAGTTCGCCTTCCCCGAGGGCGCCCCGCGCCTGACGCTGGCGAAGATCATGCCGAAGCACGTCTACTCCCAGCCCGGCGCGTGGGAGGAGGCGACGAAGGGCAAGGCGATCGGCTCGGGCCCGTACAAGCAGACCGCCCACAACCCGAAGTCCAACACCACCTTCGCGGCGTTCGCCGACTACAACGGCCCCCGCAAGCCCGCCTTCAAGACGATGAACTGGCTGACCATCGTCGACGCGGCCTCCCGCGTCGCGAAGATCTCCGGCGGCAGCGCCGGCGCCCAGATCGCCGACAACGTCCCGTACGCCAACATCGACAGGCTGAAGTCCGGCGGGATGACCGTCGAGGGCGGCGCCGGCATGAACAACCTGTTCCTGATGTTCAACACCGCCCACAAGCCCTTCGACGACGTCCGCGTCCGCCAGGCACTGCACTACGCCATCGACCGGCCGAAGATGATCGAGGCCGCGCTCAAGGGCCACGGCAAGGGCGCGCAGTCCTTCCTCAACGAGGGCAACCCCTCCTTCCGCCCGGCGAAGACGGTCTACGAGTACGACCCGGAGAAGGCCAAGCAGCTGCTGGACGAGGCCGGGGTCAAGGGGCTGAAGATCAACCTGATGTCCGTCAACGTCTCCTGGATCGTCGACTGCCTGCCCACCATCAAGGCGTCCTGGGACGCCATCGGCGTCGAGACGACCCTGGAGCCGCAGGAGACGACCGCCGTGTTCACCAAGATGGACCAGAAGCAGGACTACCAGGTCGTGGCCGCCGCCTCGAACCCCAACCAGTTCGGCCTCGACGCCGACCTGATCATGCGCTACAACCACGGCCCCACCAACCTCTGGATGGGCTACGCCCGCTGGGGCGGCAGCTCGACCGCCAAGGAGCTGTTCAAGCTCATGGACGCGGCCACGCGGGAGCCGGACGCGGAGAAGAAGAAGACGATGATCCAGGAGTACATCGACATCGTCGCCGAGAACGCGGTGATCTACCCCGTCGTCCACAACGAACTCATGACGGCCTGGGACCCGGAGAAGCTGACGGGCATCACCGCCCAGCCCTACCCCGGCATCAACCTCCTCAAGGCCGGGCCCGCCTGATCCTGCCCGCACCGGCACGCCCGGGTTCACCGACAGAACCCGGGCCCCCGCCTCCGTAGAAGCAACGAACCCTCCCTAGGAGCCGCCCGTGGTCGCGATCGCCAGGATGCTGGCCCGCCGCACCGCCCTCCTCGTCCCACTGCTGCTGGGCATCGCGCTGTTCGTCTTCCTCGTGATGCGCTTCTCCGACAGCGATCCGGCCTCCGCGTTCTTCCAGGGCGCCAACCCGACCGAGGAGCAACTCCACCAGTTCCGCGAGGAGAACGGCCTCCTCGACCCGCTGCCCGTCCGCTACGTCCACTTCGTCGCGGATCTCGCGCAGGGCGACCTGGGCATCAGCGTGCTCCGGCGCACTCCGGTGTTGGACCAGGTCACCACCGCCCTGCCGCTCACCGTGCAGCTGACGTTCCTGGGCCTGGGCATCGCCGTCGTCCTGTCGCTGCTGCTCGGCACCACCGCCGCGATCTACCGCGACCGGCTGCCCGACCAGCTGATCCGCGTGGTCTCGCTGACCGGCGTGGCCGCGCCCGGCTTCTGGCTGGCGCTGCTGATGATCCAGTATCTGGCCGTCGACCGGGGCTGGTTCCCCACCAGCGGCTACATCAACCCGGCCGACTCGTTCAGCGGCTGGCTGGAGACGATGACCCTGCCGGCGTTCGCCCTGTCGCTGCCCGTCGCGGCGCAGCTGACGCGGATCGTACGGACGGCGATGGTCGAGGAGCTGGACAAGGACTACGTCCGCACGGCCATCGGCAGCGGGCTGCCACCGGTCGTGGTGGTGGGCCGCAACGTGCTGCGCAACGCGCTGATCAACCCGCTCACCGTCCTCGGTCTGCGCGTCGGTTACCTGCTCGGCGGCGCGGTCGTCATCGAGACCATCTTCGCCCTGCCGGGGATGGGCACCCTGATGATCAACGCGGTGCGGGACGGCGATCCGGCCGTCGTGCAGGGCGTGGTGCTCACCACGGCCGTCGGCTTCGTCGTGGTGAACCTCGCCATCGACATCCTCTACCTCCTGGTGAACCCGCGGCTGAGGAGTGCTGCCTGATGACGACGCTCCTGTCCCGGAAGAAGCTCGCCGAGGCGCTCTCCCGCCCCGGCGTGCGCCTGCGCCGCCTCCCCCTCCAGGCCCGGATCGCGAGCGCGGTCCTCGGCGTCGTCGTCCTGACGGCGCTCCTCGCCCCGCTGATCGCGCCCGGCGACCCGTACGAGCAGTCCGGCGTCTCCGGCGGGCCGTCCGCCGACCACTGGCTCGGCCAGGACAGCCTCGGCCGTGACATCCTCTCCCGGCTCATGTACGGCGCCCGCTGGTCGCTCGCCATCGGACTGGGCGCCACCGTGCTCGGCCTGATCGCGGGGGCGGTCCTCGGCGCCGTCGCCGCCACCTCCCGCAAGGCGGTCGACGAGGCCGTGATGCGCAGCCTCGACGTCGTCATGGCCTTTCCCGGCATCGCCCTGGCGGCCGTGCTGGTCGCGGTGTTCGGCGGTGGGCTGCCGGTGCTGATCTGCGCGATCGCCTTCCTCTACACCCCGCCCATCGCGCGGGTCGTACGGGCCAACGTGATGGACCAGTACGGCGAGGACTACGTCACCGCCGAGCGGATCGTCGGCGCCCGCGCGCCGCACATCATCGTCCGGCACGTGGCCATCAACTGCGCCGCGCCGATCCTCGTGTTCTGCACCGTGCAGGTGGCGGAGGCGATCGTCTTCGAGGCGTCGCTGTCCTTCATCGGCGCGGGGGTGCGCCCGCCCGACCCCTCCTGGGGGTCGGTCATCGCCGACGGCAAGAACATGGTGCTGATCGGCGGCTGGTGGGCGACCGTCTTCCCCGGCCTGCTGATGCTGGCGACGGTGCTGTCGCTGAACATCCTCGCCGAGGGCATCTCCGACGCGTGGGCGGCGCCCACCGCCCGCCGTAAGGAGATCCGCAAGGAGATCGGCGACAGCACGGAGGACCCGCTCGAGACCGCCCGGCCCGGCACCGGCACCGTCCTGGAACTGCCCGGCCTCGCCGAGGCCGCGCGACGGCTGCGCGCCCGCGCGCGGCCGCTGCCCGGCGGGGAGCCCGTGCTGTCCGTACGGGATCTCGCCATCGGCTTCGCCGACCGCCACGACGGCGTGGACATCGTCGACGGCATCAGCTTCGACGTCCGCCCGGGCGAAGTGCTCGGCCTGGTCGGGGAGTCCGGCTGCGGCAAGTCGCTGACCGCGCTCACCGTGATGGGGCTGCAGCCGGCGGACGCCCGGATCCGCGGCGGCATCGTCTTCGACGGACAGCAGCTCGTCGGCATGCCCGCCCAACGCCGCCGACGGCTGCTGGGACACGACATGGCGATGGTGTACCAGGACGCCCTGTCGTCCCTGAACCCGGCGATGACCGTCCGCGCCCAGCTGAAGCAGCTGATCCGGCGCGGGGGCGCCCGTACCGCCGTCGAACTGCTCGAACTCGTCGGCCTCGACCCGCAGCGCACCCTGCGCAGCTACCCGCACGAGCTGTCCGGGGGCCAGCGCCAGCGCGTCCTCATCGCCATGGCCCTGTCCCGCAACCCCAAGTTGATCGTCGCCGACGAGCCGACGACCGCCCTCGACGTCACCGTCCAGGCCCAGGTCATCGAGCTGCTGCTGCGGCTGCGCGCCGAACTGGGCTTCGCCCTCATCCTGGTCAGCCACGATCTGGCGCTCGTCGCCGACGTGACCGACCGGGTGGTGGTGATGTACGGCGGGCAGATCGTCGAGACCGGCGTCACCGCCGACCTCGTCGAGGCCCCCGCCCACCACTACACGCGCGGGCTGCTGGGATCGGTGCTGTCGCTGGAGTCCGGCGCGGAGCGGATGACGCAGATCAAGGGTGTCGTACCGTCGCCTGCGGACTTCCCCCGGGGCTGCCGGTTCGCCGACCGCTGCCCGCTCGCGAGCGCCGTCTGCCACCGCGAGGCCCCGTCGCTCGCCGGCGACGGCGTCCGGCACGCGGCGGCCTGTCACCACCCGGCCGAGAACCTCGTGCCGGCCGGCGCACTCACCGAGAGCGTGCCGCCGGCACGGACGAGGAACGAGGCCCTGTCATGACCGACCTGATCACGAGGAACGAGGCCCTGTCATGACCGACCTGATCACGCTGACCGACGCCCACGTGGTGCACAAGGCCCGCTCCGGCGGCCTGTTCGGCCGCGACCGGGTCCACGCCCTGACCGGCGCGTCCCTCACCGTCGCCGAGGGGGAGACCGTCGGCGTCGTCGGCGAGTCCGGCTGCGGCAAGTCCACCCTGGCCAAGGTGCTGGTGGGCGTGCAGAAGCCGACCGCCGGGACGGTGGCGCTGCGCGGGGCCGACCTGTGGTCGATGGCCGGCGCCGCCCGCCGGTCGGCCGTCGGCCGCGGGATCGGGATGATCTTCCAGGACCCGTCCACCGCCCTCAACCGCCGGCTGCCCGTACGCCAGATCCTGCGCGATCCGCTCGACGTGCACCGCGTCGGCACGTCCGCCGCGCGCGACGCCCGGGTGCGGGAGCTGATGGAGCTGGTCGGACTGCCGCCGGTGCTGGCCCAGGCGCTGCCCGGACAGCTCTCCGGCGGCCAGCGCCAGCGCGTCGCCATCGCCCGCGCCCTGGCCCTGGACCCCGCCCTCGTCGTGGCCGACGAGCCGACCAGCGCGCTCGACGTCTCCGTACGCGCGCAGATCCTGAACCTCCTCCTCGACCTGAAGGAACGCCTGGGCCTCGCCCTGGTCTTCGTCTCCCACGACATCCAGACGGTGCGGCGGATGAGCGACCGCGTCGTCACCATGTATCTGGGCAGAATCGTCGAGGAGGCGCCCGCGTCCGCGTCCGGCGCGCGGCACCCGTACACCCGGGCGCTGTTCTCCGCTACGCCCGGGCTGCTCGACCCGATCGACCCGATCCCGCTCGTCGGTCCCGTGCCCTCGGCCACCCGGCCGCCGAGCGGCTGCCCGTTCCGTACCCGCTGCTGGAGGGCGAGCGCCGTGTGCGCGGCGGCCATGCCGGAGTTCGAGGGGGCCGACGCCCACCGCTACCGCTGCCACCACCCCGTGTCCGCCGACGAGTCCACCGTCGCACTGGTTGCCCAGGCCAAGGAGAGCGCATGACACTTCCATCCCGTCTGACCGGCGTCGTCCCGCCCGTCTGCACACCCCTGACGCCGGACTACGAGGTGGACACCGCCTCCCTGATCCGACTGGTCGACCATCTGGTGGAGGGAGGCTCCGACGGACTCTTCATCCTCGGCTCGACGTCCGAGGTCGCGTATCTCCCGGACCGGCAGCGGCGGACCGTGATCGACACCGTCGTGGGCCATGTGGCCGGACAGCTGCCGGTGCTCGCCGGCGTCATCGACATGACGACCCTGCGGGTGGTGGAGCACGCGCGCACCGCGCTCGCCGGCGGCGTGGACGCCCTTGTCGTCACCGCGCCCTTCTACACGCGCACCCATCCGGCGGAGGTCGCCCGCCACTTCCGCGAGGTCGCGGCGCGTACGGGGGCCCCCGTCTTCGCGTACGACCAGCCCGTCTCCGTACCGCTGAAGCTGCCCTCCTCCCTGATCACCGAGCTGGCCGGGGAGGGTGTGCTGGCGGGGCTGAAGGACTCCAGCGGCGACGAGGGCTCCTTCCGCGCGGTGGTACTGGCCGCCCGTGAGCTGTCCGGCTTCAGCGTGCTGACCGGCTCCGAACTGACCGTCGACAGCGCGCTGGCGATGGGCGCGGACGGTGTCGTCCCCGGTCTCGGCAACGTCGACCCGGCGGGGTACGTGCGGCTGTACCGGGCGGCGCGGGCCGGGGACTGGGAGGAGGCGCGGGAGGAACAGGAGCGGCTGCTGGCGCTGTTCCGCATGATCCACGCGGGGGATCCGGGGCGGATGGGGATGAGCTCCTCGGCCCTGGGCGCGTTCAAGGCGGCGCTGCATCTGCGGGGGATCATCGACTGCCCGGTGACTGCCGTGCCGCAGATCCCCCTGTCGGGGAGCGAGGTGGAGTACGTGGGGAAGCACCTGGCGGCGGCGGGGCTGCTGTAAGGGGCGGGCGCCGCGCAGGTGTGCCGCGGCGCCCGCTCAGCCCGCCCGCAGGCGCTCCTCCACCACCACCGAGTCCAGAGCCTCCCGCCCCTCGGGCGACGGCATGTCCGGCAGCCAGGTCGCGCCCTGCGCCTCGTCGAGTACGACGTGCAGGGCGGCCACGTCCGCCGCCAGCCGCTCCCGGTCGGGTGCCCCCGGTACGGCGCCGAGCGCACCGTGCTCCGCCGCGACCTTGGCGGCGATCAGCTCGCCGACGTACGACGGGGTCTCGCGCACCTGCTCGGCCAGCGACGGCAGATGGGCCAGCACGGACCCGGAGCGCATCAGGTGGATGCCGGTGAGCAGCACCCGCAGGGTGTACAGCAGCGGCTTCAGCTCGCCGGACTTCTCGAACAGGCCCCACTGGGTGCGGGCGAAGCCGCGGTAGTGGTGGGCGTGGTGCCGGGTGACGAGGCCCGGCGCGAGGTCGGCCATCGCCTCGTGGGCGGGGGTGGAGTGGACGACGAGCGGCGAGAGGAGCTGCTCCAGCACATAGCCGTTCCGCTTGAGCAGCAGCCGGGCGAACTTGGCCAGGTCGTGCGTGACCAGGTCCATCTCCACACCGTCCTCGTCCCACATCCGGCTGACGGTCTCGCGGGGCGCGCGCAGGCCGATGACCTCGCGCAGGGACAGCAGATGGCAGCCGCGCAGATCGATGTCGGAGTCGTCGGACGGGAAGCCGTAGAGGTGCGCGCCGGAGACGGTGGCGAAGACGACGGCGTGCTCGTACGCGCCGACGACCTCCGCCAGCCCCGCCTCCGGCACGCCCGCCGCGGTCAGTACGTCGGTCATCGCCCCAGCCTCCTTCTCCGTACGGACATCAGCCATCACTCCAGCCCTCTTCTCCGTACGGACATCAGCCACGCCTCCACGCGCGCCGTGTCCGGCTCCTCCGGCAGCGGGGAGTGCTCGAGCGCGGCGTCGACACCCCGCACCAGCTCACCGCGCCAGGCCAGGACGTCGTCCCAGTCCGTCTCGCCGCGCCCGACCGCGAGCAGCCGCTCGCGGTACGGGCCCACGCCGATGTCCATCCCGCCGGTCCGCAGCAGGTGCTCCGCGCTGAGGAGCAGCCGCAGCAGATGCAGCACGTGCTTCCACTTCGGCCCCCCGTCCCGCTCCCGGCGCGACTCGGCCCTCGCCAGCTGCCGGTCGGCGTAGCGGCCGAAGGTCCGGTGCACGCGGCGGGACAGGAACGCGGGCCCGAGGGCGCGCAGTTCCTCGCCGAGCTCCGTGCACCGCTCGACGACCGGCGAGTGCAGCACCTCGAGCAGATTGGGGTTCCCGGCGAGCGCGAGTGCGCAGAAGCGCTCCACCTCCCAGCTGAACTGCTCGTCCAGCGGCCCCTCCACATGCGTGGGCGGCTTGGCCAGCCGCCAGAAGTCGGCGGTGGGCGCGACGTACACCCCCCGCCGGTCGGTGTCGGACGCGTCGGTGTCCAGCCCGAAGGACCGCGACCCGGCCACGACGGCCAGGATCGTGTGCTTGACGACCAGTTCTTCCGCGTACGACATGGGCCCATGGTGACCGCGCGGGTCACCATGGGCCACCGGATTATCCGGGCCGCCTACCGGGGCCGGACGTTGTGGTTGCCGGCGAGGAGGTTGGCCGGGTCGTGCGCCCGCTTCACCGCGGCGAGGCGCTCGTACGTCTCCCGCGGGTAGACCGCCGCCACGTCCTCCTCCGCCGCGGAGGCCAGGAAGTTCGCGTACGCGCCCGACACGTGGGGTGCGAGACGGGACCAGAGGGCGTCCAGCGCGGGGCGGGCCGCCTCCAGCGCCGGCGCCGGGCCGGCCGTCGTCGTCACCAGCATCAGCTCCGCCCCGCGGTGCGCGTACGCCGTCGCGTCCGCCGGTACGCGCGACACCGCGCCGCCGACGCTCCGTACGACGATGAACGGCGACCCCGGGGCCGCCCCGGTCTCGGTCAGGATCCGCAGCACCTCGGGCACCGACCCGCCGCCGGCGAAGGCGCTGCGCGTCACGAGCCGGATGCCCGGCGGCGGGGTGAGCCCGTCCTCGAGGGTGTCCGGGTACGGCTTGAGCACCACGCTGTCGTCGAGCACCGTGCCGAGCCGGCGGATCGGGTCGATCGCCTCGGCCGCGCGCTCCGGGTCGTCGCCGTCGAAGGCCACGAGGATCTCCACCGGAGCGTTCGGCCCGCCCGCGAAGGGGTTGGCGAACGTCGCGATGGTGGTGAGGTCCTCGGTCGCCGTCCGCATGTACGCCGCCCAGCCCTGCAGCACCTGCGCCGCCTCCGCCGCCGGGAAGGAGATGCGGCCGTGGAACACGTCCGTCGTCCGGTGCGCCGCGAACTCGAACGCGGTGACGATCCCCGCGTTCCCGCCGCCCCCGCGCAGCGCCCAGAACAGCTCCGGGTTCTCCGCCGCGCTCGCCCGCAGCACCTCGCCGCCGGCCGTGACGACCTCCGCGGCCACCACGGCGTCCAGCGCCAGGCCGTACTTGCGCGCCTTCCAGCCGATGCCCCCGCTGAGCGTCAGCCCTCCGACCCCGACGCTCTTGGTGTCGCCCGACGAGATCGCCAGTCCGTGCGGGGCGAGGACGGCCGCGACCTGCCCCCAGGTGGCGCCGCCGCCTATGCGGACGAGCCCGCGCTCCTCGTCCACCACCTCCACGTCCGAGAGGTGGCCGAGGTCGATCACCACACCCCCGTCGTTGGTGCCGAAACCGGGGAAGCTGTGGCCGCCGCCGCGTACGGACAGCGCAAGGCCCGAACCGGCGGCGAAGCGCACGGCGGCCTGCACGTCCGCGACGCGTTTGGGCCGCAGCACCCAGGCGGGGCTGCCCTCGACCAGCACGGAGCGGCGGGCTGTCGCGTACTCCGCGGCGTCCGGCCCGATGATGTCCCCGCCGAAGTCGCGGCGGAGGGTTTCCAGCGATGCGTTCACGGTGTTCCTTTCAAGGCGATGGTCGGACACTCCGTGCGGCGTCCTGACGAACACGAGATGCCGCCGCCACGGGCCGTGTGACGGCGGCGGGATGTGACGTATGCCACCGGGGCCGCCTGTCACAAACGAGTGGGGACCGGCATCCCGTGTGTGACACCGTCAAGATCCGAGAGTCAGGAGCCGGGCAATGGACGAACGCGACGAGCGGACGACGGACGAGCAAAGGGCCGGCGAGCCGCCGCCCGGCGGCGCCGCGGACGCCGCCACCGCGTCCTTCGTCGCCCACCGCAACCTGCTCTTCA
Source organism: Streptomyces sp. NPDC051940 (assembly GCF_040680895.1). Classification (NCBI taxonomy): domain Bacteria; kingdom Bacillati; phylum Actinomycetota; class Actinomycetes; order Kitasatosporales; family Streptomycetaceae; genus Streptomyces; species Streptomyces sp. NPDC051940. The sequence goes on from NZ_JBFAXR010000003.1 coordinate 120,998, forward strand.
CCGTGGCCTACGAGATGCTCGGCTCGGCCGCCGACGCGGAGGACGCTCTGCAGGAGACCTGGCTGCGCTGGTCCGCGGTCGACCTGGACACGGTGCGGGACCACCGCGCTTACCTCGTACGGATCGCCACCCGCCAGGCCCTGATGCGGCTGCGCACCCTGGGCCGGCGCAAGGAGACCTACGTCGGCCCCTGGCTGCCCGAGCCGCTGCTGACCGTGCCCGACGTGGCGGAGGACGTCGAGCTGGCGGACAGCGTCTCGATGGCGATGCTGCTGGTGCTGGAGACCCTCGGGCCGACCGAGCGCGCGGTGTTCGTGCTGCGCGAGGTGTTCGACGTGCCGTACGACGAGATCGCCGAGGCCGTCGACAAGACCCCGGCCGCCGTACGCCAGATCGCCCACCGGGCCCGGGCCCACGTCTCGGCGCGCCGCCCGCGCGGCGACGTCACGGCGGCCGAGACGAAGGACGCCCTCGAAGCGTTCAAGCAGGCGCTCGAAACAGGCGACCTGCAGCGCTTCCTCGACGTCCTCTCGCCGGACGTCGTCCTGCTGTCCGACGGCGGCGGGGTCGTCCGGGCCCTCACGGAGCCCATCGTCGGCGCCGACCGGGTGGCCGCCCTGCTGGCGAACCGGCCGGACGGGGAGGGCCCCTCGGGGCCGCTGTGGCCGGCGCTGGTCAACGGCCACCCCGCCCTGGTCATCCACCGGGACGGGGAGGTCGACACCGTCCTGGCGCTGCGCATCGACAACGGGCTGGTCACCGGGCTGTACGTGGTCCGCAATCCGGAGAAGCTGTCGCACATGAAGCAGGAGACGGCCCTGCGCCGCTGAGGGGCTCCGGCACGACGACGGGGGCGCCGGTGCGAACCGGCGCCCCCTCTGCCGTACGGGCCCGGAGCCGGGTGTGGCGTCCTCAGCGCGAGCTCGGAGCCGGCTCCGGCGCCCTCAGCCCGGCTGCGGCCTCCTCAGCCCAGCTGCGGTGCCACCGCCGACGCGATCAGCTCCAGATGGTCCAGGTCCGACAGGTCCAGGACCTGCAGATAGATCCGCTGGGAGCCCACCTCCTGCCACTGGCCGATCCGCTCCACGACCTCCGCCGGCGTGCCGGCCAGGCCGTTCTGCCTCAGCTCGCCGACCTCGCGGCCGATGGCCGCCGCCCGGCGGGCCACCTCCGCGTCGTCCTTGCCGACGCAGACCACGAGGGCGTTGGAGTAGACGAGTTCCCCGGGGTCCCGGCCGGCCTCCCGCATCGCCTCCCGCACCCGGCCGAACTGGGTCCGGGTCTCCTCGAGGGAGCCGAAGGGCATGTTGAACTCCGAGGCGAACCGGGCCGTCAGCGCGGGCGTGCGCCGGGCGCCGTGCCCGCCGACGAGCACCGGGATCCGGTACTGGGCGGGCTTGGGCAGGGCGGGGGAGTCCTTGAGCCGGTAGTACGTGCCGTCGAAGTCGAACGTCTCGCCCGGCGGCGTCTCCCACATCCCGGTGATGACGGCCAGCTGCTCCTCCAGCCGGCCGAACTTCTCCCTCGGGAAGGGGATCCCGTACGCCGTGTGCTCCGCCTCGAACCAGCCCGCGCCGAGCCCGAACTCCACCCGGCCGCCGGACATCTGGTCCACCTGCGCGACCTGGATCGCCAGCACGCCGGGCAGCCGGAAGGTGCCGGCGGTCATCAGCGTTCCGAGCCGGATCCGCCGCGTCTCGCGGGCCAGCCCGGCCAGCGTGATCCAGGCGTCCGTCGGGCCGGGCAGACCGCTGACGTCGCCCATGTGGAGGTAGTGGTCGGAGCGGAAGAACGCGCTGAAGCAGCCGAGGTCCTCGGTCGCCTTCGCGACGGTGAGCAGCGTGTCGTAGGTGGCGCCCTGCTGGGGTTCGGTGAAGATGCGAAGATCCATGCGATTCATTCTGCGCCCGGCGGCGGGCGGGGCGTCGGCGGGCCCCGCGCATGTTGCGGGGAGTTCACCCGGCGCCGGAACCCGGCCGTCCGCGGGTCCGGCACCGGGAAGTTCGTCCGCGCTTCTCGGATAGTGGAATTCCGTGCGCGGCGCGGTCCGGCAGGCGGAGGCTGACCGCATGGTCGACACGTCTCTCTACGCCGCCTTCGTCGTCGCCGCGCTGGCGCTGTGCCTGTCGCCGGGGCCCGACATGCTCTTCATCGTCGCGATGGGCGGCCGCGGCGGCCCGGCCACCGGGGTGATGGCGGCCGTGGGCGTGGCCACCGGGGCCTTCGTCCACGCGCTGGCGGCGATGCTGGGCCTGTCGGCGCTGTTCACCTCGCTCCCGGCGCTCTACCACGCGCTGCGCTGGGCCGGTGCGGCCTATCTGGTGTGGCTGGCCGTCAAGGCGTTCCGGGACCGCTCCGACACGCTCGCGGAGGGCTCCGGCGGTACGACAGCGGGCGCGCCGCGCCCGGCGCGGGCCCGGGCCTTCTGGCAGGGCATGGTCACCAACCTGCTGAACCCCAAGGTCATCCTCTTCAACGTGGCGTTCCTGCCCCAGTTCGTGAACCCCGGACTCGGCCATGTGGCGGGACAGTTGCTGATCCTCGGCGTGACCCTGACCGTGCTCGGCCTGCTGGTCGACGGCACCGTCGGCCTGCTGGCCGGCCGCCTCTCCCACAGCCTGCGCCGCAGCCGCCGCTTCGCCCGCGCGCTGAGCGTCTTCAGCGGCACGGTCTTCGCGGGGCTGGCGGCGCGGCTGGTGGTGGCGCCGGAGTAGGAGGCGGCGGCCGTGCGGCCTCCCGCTCCGGTCCTGCGGGCCGTCAGCTCCCGTTGCGGGCCAGCCAGTACTGGCTCTGGATCTCACCGGGGCTGATCGCCCGGTCGAGGAACATCAGGCTGTCCATGCGGCAGTTGCACGGGTTGCCCTCGCGCGTGTTCTGCGGGTAGCTGCCGCCGATCTTGATGCCGCGCGGATCCGTCGCCGACGCGAGGTCCGGCTCCGGGAGGCCCCCGACGGCCCACGGGTCGTCGTCGCGGACGTAGAAGCCCGGCACCGGCTCGCCGTTGCGGTAGAGGGCCATCGTGCCCTTGTCGAAGTCGAACGTCGCCGCCAGGAACACCCACTCGCCCTTGGGCAGCAGCGACTGCCAGGGCGCCTCGGCCGCGAAGGTCTGCGAGTTGGCGCCGTCGACACGGCGGCCCAGCGCGACGAGCTTCATCTCGCCGTTGACGTTGATCAGCTCCAGCAGGGCCCGTACGTCGTGGCCGTTGGAGTTGCCGGAGAGCACGCCCGCGAGGCCGATCGCGCCGTACTTGGTGGTGGGGGAGTTGGGGCTCGGGTTCTCGCCGGTCATCTTGAACCAGCCCATGACCGTCGTCTGCTTCGCCCCGTTGAAGGCGCGCAGGCTGGGCACGCCGTCCGCGCCGTACACGCCCGCCTTCCAGTCGTCGTTGCTCGACACGCCCGGGCTGACCTGCTGCAGCTGCACCGCCGTCCCGCTGCCGGGGAAGGCCGCGTCCGGCACCCGCATCTGCTCGCCGCCGTTGACCAGGCGGATGTCCGTGCCGGAGAAGCCCTGGTCCGCCTCCATCGCCGGATCGGCGGCGGAGGGGTGGCCGAAGTCGTAGTACGCGACCAGATCGGGCTTCAGGCTCGGCAGTACGTCCGGCACGGGCAGCCCCGCCTCCGCCGCGCTGCCCACGGGCGCTGCCGCGACCAGGGCGAAGAGGGCGGTGGCTAGCGTCAACCGGATTCGCACGATCCTGCGCATGAGGCTCACCTCGTGTCTCGGGTCCGCCAGAAAGCGCTTCCCAGTAAGCGCTTGCGCCAACGTACTGAGCGCGCTGCCGGTGGGCAAGACCCGTGCCGGGAGTGCCGACCGGTCGAACAAGGCGGGGTGACACGACGACGGGCCGACCGCCCCGGATGGACTTTCGGGGCGGGTTCTTGAACTTCCGGGCGGCCCCCGTTGACATCCGCGGGCCGCCCGGGAGATCAATAGCGGGTGTCGAAGAACGTCGTACTGATCTGCGTCGACCAGTGGCGCGGCGACTGCCTGTCCGCCGCCGGCCACCCCGTCGTCCGCACCCCGCACCTGGACGAGCTGGCCGCCCGCGGCACCCGCTTCGCCCGCGCCTACTCCGCCACCCCCACCTGCGTCCCGGCCCGCGCCGCCCTGCACACCGGTCTGTCGCAGACCGGGCACGGGCGCGTCGGCTACGAGGACGGCGTGGCCTGGACGCCGTACGACACGACGCTCGCCGGCAGCTTCCGCGCGGCCGGGTACCAGACGAAGTGCGTCGGCAAGATGCACGTCTACCCCGAGCGCCACCGCCTCGGCTTCGACGACATCGAGCTGCACGACGGCTACCTGCACCAGGCCCGGATCGGCGGCCGGGACCCGCGCGGCCACGACGACTACCTGGGCTGGCTCGCCGACCAGGCCGGCACCGGCGCCGCCGAGGACTACACGGACCACGGCCTGAACTGCAACTCCAACGTGGCCCGCCCCTGGGACAAGCCCGAACGCCTGCACCCGACCAACTGGGCCACCATGCGCGCGGTCGACTTCCTGCACCGCCGCGACACCACCGCGCCGTTCTTCCTGTTCCTCTCCTACCACCGCCCGCACCCGCCGTACGACCCGCCGGACTGGGCGTTCCAGCAGTACCTCGCCGCCCCGGCCGGGGACGGCCCGCCCGTCGGCGACTGGGAGGACGACTACGCCGCCTGGCGCCGCGACGGCGTGCACGACGCGTTCGTCGGCCGGATGGACCCCGTCAGCTGGCAGCGGGCGCGCGCCGGCTACTACGGGCACATGGCGCACATCGATCTGCAGATCAACCGCTTCCTGCAGTCGCTGGCCGAGTTCGGGCTGCAGGACGACACCGTCGTCGCCTTCGTCTCCGACCACGGCGAGATGCTCGGCGAGCACGGCATGTGGCGCAAGGGCTATCCGTACGAGGGCTCGGCCCGGGTGCCGTTCCTGGTGGCCGGCCCCGGCGTGCCGCAGGGCGCGGTGTGCGAGGAGGTCGTCGAACTGCGGGACGTGATGCCGACGCTGCTGGACGCGGCGGGCGTGGCCGTACCGGAGACGGTCGAGGGCCGCAGCGCGCTGCCGGCCGCGCGCGGGGAGGGCGAGCTGCGGCCGTGGCTGCACGGCGAGCACGTGCTCTTCGGCCAGTCGCTGCAGTGGCTCACCGACGGGCGCGAGAAGTACGTCTGGCGCTCGGGCGACGGGCTGGAGCAGCTCTTCGACCTCGCCGCCGACCCGGGCGAGCTGACCAACCTGGCCGCCGACCCCGACGCCGCGCCCCGGCTGAAGCTCTGGCGCGAGCGGCTCGCCGGTGAGCTGGCCGGCCGGCCCGAGGGCTTCGCCGACGGCGGGGAGCTGGTGCCGGGGCGGCCCGTGGATCCGGTGCTCCCGGGGCTGCGGGCGGCGGCGGCCGACTCCCTCCAAGGTGTCCTTTAGTCGACCCCAAGTGCCGCTTATCCCCAGCTAGTTGGCGGTCTTGACACGCCCTTGACAGGTGTGAGCCCTGGTTCGAAGCTGACTGCAGCTCGACGAACGGTTCTGTCTGCACCATCCCGTCGAATAGCTGGAGGACCCATGTCCGCTCTCATCTGCAGCCTCAAGCACAGCAAGTACGTCGTCGGCTCCCTCGCCGCCGTCTTCTTCAGCACCTGCTCGGGTTCCTGACTCCATGACAGCGGGCCGGCGGTGCGAACCGCCGGCCCGCTGTTCCTTGATCAGCTGCCGAACCGGACCGAAGGGGCGGGGATGCTCGAGACCGGGATCCGACAGATGCGCACCGTGCTGTCCATGGTGCTGGGGCGGCGTTTCGACGTCACTTCCCTGGAACGGCTGGTGGCCGACGCCCGCGCCACGCTCGCCGAGTTCGGCGCCCCCGGCACGGACGTCGAGGACGTGCTCGACGGCCCGTACGCCGACCCGGCCATGCGCCGCAGCCTGCAGGACCGGGCCCTGGCCCGGACCGCGGAACGGCTCGACCGGCTCGCCCCGTTCTACCGCGAGCGGTTCGCCGCCGCGGGCGTGGACGCCCGGAAGATGACGACGGAGACGATCGAGCGGGTGCCGCCGACCGTCAAGGCGGACCTCGCCGCCCGCGCGGCGGACTTCCTGTGCGCGCCGCGCCATCTGGCCACCCGCACCACCGGCACCACCGGCCGGCCCACCGAGGTCTGGCTCTCCCGGCACGAGATCGAGCTCTGGCCGGCGCTCATCGCCATCGGCCTCGTGCTGCGGGCCGAGATCACCGACCGCGACGTCATGGCGCTGCACATCAGCCTGCGGGCCACCGCCGCCGTCCAGGAGGACGTGCGCGCGCTCGCGCTCATCGGCGCCGGGATCCGGCTGATCGGTCTCGTACCCCCGGACGAGACCATCGACGACCTCCTCGACGACCACGGCGGGCAGCCCACCACCGTCCTGTCGACCTATCCGAGCTATCTCGCCGAACTCGTCACCGCCGCTCGGCGCCGTGGCCTGCGCCCCGACGACTTCCCGTTGCGCAGCGTCGTCGTCGCCGGCGAACCGCTCACCGCGGCCCTGTGGACCACTGCGTCTGACACCTTCGGCGCCCGGATCAGCGACACCTTCGGCATGACCGAGCTGCTTCCGGCCGGCGGCCGCACCTGCTCGCACCGCCATCTGCACCCCGACGCGAACATGGGATACGCCGAGGTCCTCGACCCGGACACCGGCGAGCCGGCCGAGCCGGGCGCGATCGGCACCCTCGCCGTGACGCCCTACTACCCGTACCGCGAGTGCATGCCGGTGTTCCGCTACGACACCCGCGACCTGGTGCGCCGGCTGCCCGACGAGCCGCTCGGCTGCGACCAGGCGGGCATGCCCGCCACCGGTCAGATCCTCGGCAAGGCGAGCCAGGCGCTGCGCACCGCCGACGGCCTCGTCACCCCGCGCGACATCGCCGAGGCGCTGGACGCGCTGCCCGGCGGCGTCTGGCCGTGGCGGTGGGCCGCCCGGCTGGACGAGGGCCGGGTCCACCTCACCGTGCCCCGGTCGAACCTGGCCGGGCTGGACCGGGCCGACCTCGTCAAGGGCCTCGCCGACGCGGGCATCGACGCCGCGGTGGAGGTGGCGGACCTGGACGCCGACGCCGCGCGGCGGCTGCGGCCGCTGCGTTCGGATCTGCGCGAGACCACGTTCACTCGGGGGGCGAAGTGAGCGCACAGCAGACGGTCTTCCTCATGGCGATGACCCTCGCCTTCTCGCTTGCCGCCGCGGGCTTCGCGGTGCTGTTCTTCCGCCGGGTGCGGCTGCCGCGGCCCGCCATCGGGGTGTTCAACGGCCGCGACGTCGTGATCATGCTGGGCTTCGTGGTGGTCCTGCCGTACCTCTATCTGGGCCTGCCGTCCTGGCTGGTCCCCGTGGTCCTCGGCCTCGCCTTCGCGGGCGGGCTGACCATCGGCTACGGCACGGTGGTGGCACGCGCGCGGGTCCGCTGGCTGTGCATCCTCGCGCTGCTGGCCGCCGACTTCACCGCCTCGCGGTTCGCGGAGGACTCCTGGCCGGCCGCGGGCCCGTACTGGGTGCTCAACAGCGCCCTCGTGCTCACCCTGATCGTCTCCGCCGCCAACCTCAGCGCCCAGGGCGGGCTGCGACTGGTCCACGTGTCGTGGTTCGCGCTGGCCCTCGCGGTGTACGACGCGTTCTTCGCGACCGTGGTCCCGCTGACCCAGGAACTGGCCGACGCCATGCAGGGCTACGCGTTCGCGCCGTCCGCGTCGATCCGGATCGGGGACCTCGGGGCGTTCGTCGGGATGGGCGACCTGCTGGTGTACGCCCTGTTCACGACGGTCGCGTACAAGGCGTACGGGCGTACGGGGCTGCGGACCTCGCTCGCTCTTGTCGTCCTGCTGGGCTGTGTGGTCACGCCGCTCACGCCCGTCGTGTGGGAGGCGTTCACCGGGCATCTGCCCTCGCTGGTCCCGGCGCAGATCTTCTTCGGGCCGGCGGCGTTCGTGGCGTGCCGGGTGCTGCGCGCGAAGGCGGGGGAGGAGCGGCGGATGGTGGAGGTCCTGCCCGCCCTCAGCCGCCCAGTGACCGCTTCATGACCTTGCCCATGTCGTTGCGCGGCAGCTCCGCGAGGAAGCGGACCGCCCGCGGGCGCTTGTGCGGGGCCAGGGTGCGGGCGACGTGGTCCGCGAGCTCCTGCGGCGCGGGCGGTTCGCCCGCCGGGACGATCCAGGCGACGATCCGCTCCCCGAGGTCGTCGTCGGGCTCGCCCGTGACCGCCGCCTCGGCGACCGCCGGGTGCTCGAGGAGGGCGTTCTCGATCTCACCCGCGCCGATCTTGTAGCCGCCGCTCTTGATCAGGTCCGTGGCCCGCCGCCCCACGATGCGATAGCGGCCCGCCGCGTCCCGCACCGCCATGTCGCCGGTGCGGAACCAGCCGTCGCGGAACGCCGCTTCGGTGGCGTCGGGCCGGTTCAGATAGCCGGAGAAGAGGTTCGGGCCGCGCACCTCGATCTCCCCGACCGTCTCCGCGTCGGCGGCCTCCAGCGGACTGCCCGCGTCGTCCACCAGCCGCGCCCGGACCGACGGCAGCGGCACGCCGACCGTGCCGGCCCCGTCCGGGTCCCCGGGCAGCACGCTGGTGTTCATCAGGGTCTCCGTCATGCCGTACCGCTCCACCACCCGCCGCCCCGTGGCCGCCGTGAGGAGCCGGTGGTCGCGCAGCGGCAGCGCCGCCGAGCCCGACACCAGCAGCCGCGCCCCGGCCAGCGCCTTGACCAGCTCCGGGTCGTCCGCCAGGCGCTCCGCGAGCCGGTGGTACATCGTCGGTACGCCGAACAGCACCGTCCCGCCGTCCGCGAACGCCTCCGTCACGCCCTCGGGGGAGAACCGGCCCAGATGGCGCACCGTACCGCCGCGGCGCAGCGGGCCCAGCACGCCCAGGATCAGTCCGTGCACGTGGAACAGCGGCAGCGCGTGCACCACGGTGTCGGCGTCCGACCAGCCCCACACCTCGGCCAGGTCGTCGAGCGTGGCCGTCACCGCGCGGTGGGAGAGGACGACGCCCTTGGGCGGTCCGGTGGTGCCGGAGGTGTAGACGACGAACGCGGGGGTCTCGGGGTCGACCGCGGCCCGGGGCGCCTCGGCGTCCCCCGTGAGCGCCACGTCGAGGCGCGTGAGCCCCGCGAGCCCCGCGGGCAGCTCCGCGCCGGCCGCCGCCAGCACGGCCTCGGGGGCGCTGTCGCCCGCGATGTGCGTCAGCTCCCGCTCCCCGGTCCGCGGGTTGACCGGCACCACGGCCACCCCGGCCAGCAGCCCCGCCACCACGGCCACGGCCGTCTCCGGCTCCGGCGTCGCCCACACCGCGACGCGCCGGACCCCGGCCAGCCGGCGGACCAGGGCGCCCGCGGCGGTGGCCAGTTCGCCGTACGTCAGGGTCGTGTCGCCGAAGCGCAGCGCCGGGCGCTGCGGGGTGCGGTGCAGGGCGGGGAACAAGCGGCACTCCTCGGTCGGGTCGCGTACAGGGTTCAGCGAACCACAGCAGGCCGCGGTCCGGGGCGCGGACCGCGGCCTGTGAAGTCGTGGGGGGTGCCCTGGCGGCGTACCGCCGAGGGTCCTAGAGGTTGGCGTCCAGGAACGCCTGCGCGGGCGCCGAGTCCGTGCGGTACTCGAGGTTCGGCCCGTCGCAGCGGTAGCTGAACGTCCAGGTGTTGATGCCGACCACGGTGTTCCCGTGGAACAGCGGACCGCCGGAGTCACCGAAGCAGACGCTCTTCGTGATCTTCACGAACCGGTCCGGGAACGCGTCGTGCTCGGTGATCACCGAGACGTCGCGGAAGCTGCGCTTCGCGTCGAAGACGGTGATCGCCTTCGGCGAGCCCGCGCTGCCCGTGATGAACGCGTCCGTGCCGTAGCCGACCGGGGTGAGCGTGACGGACGTCAGGTCGAGACCGTCCAGATAGCCCGCCGTGGCGACCGCGGCCGGAGTGACGCCCGGCACCGGGGCCTTGAGGAAGATCAGGGCGATGTCCTCGTGGCCGGGGGACAGGAAGCCCTCCTTGGAGTTGCCGCTGCCCGGATCGGCGGTCAGCCAGTCCGGATGCAGGACGATGCGCTGGGCCGCCGCCGACCCGGCCTTCGTCTCGTCGGCCTGTACGGCGAAGGACACGCTGAGGTCGTCCACACCCAGACCCGGCGCCCCGACGGGCGCGGTGAAGAAGTCCAGGCAGTGCGAGGCCGTGAGCACCACGTCGGGCCTGATGAGCGTCCCGGAGCAGAACACCGGGAACTGCCCGTTGCCCACGCTCGCCTGGAGCGCGCCCACGGCGGCGTAGCGGTTCGCGTTGTCGTCCGTACCGCCGACTATGGCGCTCGCCGGCGAAGCGGTGGCGAACAGGCTGAGCGCCGCGGCGGCGGCAAGCAGGGCAGTCGATCTGAGCTTTGTGAGCATGAATCTCTCCCCTTGTGCGTTTTCTTGCAACCAGGCGGCAGTACACACCATTTGCCGCCCGTGCGGAACGGGGCGTGGCATACCGGAACGGACACGGACGTACGGCCGGCACCGCCGCCGGACCGGCCGCGCTCGCCCGTTCGGCGGCCGTCCGCAGGCGTCGGGCGGGCCCGGCGACGACGATGGCGGGACCAGAGCCCCGCGCACCCGAGGACGTCATGAGCACGGACCCCCAGCAGGACCCGCCCCCGCCGATCCGGGTGTTCATCCTGTCCGCCTCGCTGCGCGACGGCTCCCTCAACACGCGGCTGGCCGCCCTCGTCGCCCGGCTCGTGGAGGAACACGGCGCGATGGCCGACGTCGCCCGGCTGGGAGACTTCCCGATGCCGCTGTACGACGGCGACGCCGAGGCCGCCGGCGGCGTCCCCGAGGGCGCGCTGGCGCTGCGCGAACGGATCCAGGCGTGCCAGGCCCTGGTCATCGCCTCGCCCGAGTACAACGCCTCCGTGCCCGGCATGCTGAAGAACGCCGTCGACTGGGTGTCGCGGATCCGCCCCCAGCCCTTCCAGGACAAGCAGGCGCTGCTGGTCTCGGCCTCGCCCTCGCTCGTCGGCGGCAACCGCGGCCTGTGGGCGCTGCGGGTGCCGCTGGAGCATCTGGGCACGCGCGTCTACCCCGACATGTTCAGCCTCGCCGCGGCGCACGAGGCGTTCACGGAGGACGGCGACCTCGCGGACACCGCCCTGCGCAAGCGTCTGTCGGACACGGTCGAGTACTTCCTCCAGCTCGCCGAGGCGGACAGCCGGTACGTATGCCTCAAGCGCCGCTGGTACGAGTTCCTCGGCGACCGCTCCGACTCCCCGGTGACCCAGCGCGCGCAGGAGTGACCACCCGCGGTCCCGTCACTGCGCGCGGGCCCACAGGGCGGGCCAGCCGCCCCGCGCCGTCCAGGAGTACGGGACGCGCAGCCCGTCCGCGGCGATCCGCTCCCAGAACACGTCCGGGTCCGCGCCCAGTTCACGCGCGGCGGGGAGCGCGGACTGCCACGGCCCCTCCCGGTCGTCGAGGCTGGTCGCCGGGAAGCCCGGCACGCTGATCCGGCGGGGCTCCAGCACCACGGCGAGGCGCGTGGCCGGCGGCCGGCAGACCGCCGCCACGGCGAAGGCGCACAGCAGCGGCACGGTGGGCCGCCGCGAGAGCGCGGCGGCCAGCGCGGGATCGTCCTCGTACGCCAGCCGGCCCAGCGCCGCGCGCACGCGCAGGGCCAGCACGCTCATGGCGTACGAGGGCGCCAGTGCGTGCTGCCGCACCAGCCGGCGCAGCGACTTGGGCAGGGGGGCGTCCCGCGCCAGCAGGGAGAGCTGGTCGTAGCGCTCGCGCAGCTCGGGGTCGAGCCGCTCGACGGCGGCCGCGAGCGGGCGGCTGCCGGTGGCCGTCCACAGGCCGGGCAGTCCCGGTCCCGGCTGCCCGACGACGCGGCGTACCGCGGCGGTCAGCGTGTCGGCGTCCATCCGGCGCAGGCGCACCAGGGCGGACTCCGGTCCGGTCCCCGCCAGTTCGGCGTAGACCTCGCGCACCGCGTCGGCGGCCTGCTGCTGCCGGCTCTCCCGCACCAGCTCGGTGAGCGCGGGCCCCACGGCGTCGGCGACGTGCGGGACCGTACGCCGGCGGGCGGGGGCCCCAGCCGCGTCAGCCGGCTCCGGGACGGGCACCGGCTGCGGGGCCCGCCCCGGGATGGTGGCGACCCAGGCGCGGAAGTGGCGGGCGAGTTCGGGGTCGGGGGAGTCGTTGAAGCGCCCGGACATCTCGTTGATCAACCAGCCGCGTACGGCGGGACGCGCGGGCATCAGCTCGATGTTGGCCAGGACGGCGCCGTTCTCGCCGTACAGCGCCGCGAGCACGCGGCGCCCGGCCGCGGCACCCTCACGGTAGTGGGGGCCGGCGATGCAGTTGCCCATGTACGCCGACCAGTCGGCCAGCGTGCGCGCACCGCGGGCGACCCGGAACCGGGCCCGGGTGCCGGGGACGACCGTGCCGTCGAGGGCGGCGACCTCCGGCGCGACGCGGAACTCGCCGTCGAGCGCCTCGGCCACGTCCAGCCCCGCGTACAGGGCGGCCGTGAACCCGGGCCAGTCCGCGGCCTTCTCGGGCCGCCCGCCCAGGGCGACGAGCTGGGCGGCGCCGGAGACGGCGAGGGCGACGGAGTCGAGGCGGGGGACGAGGGGGTCGGGGGCGGGCTCGGGCGCGTGGTCGCGCCACACCGGGTTCGCGCCGCGCCGGTCGGCGGCCCGGGTGTGGCCGTCCAGCAGCGCGAGGGCGTCGCCCAGTTCGTCGTACCAGAGCAGGTCGCCGACGATCTCGTTCTCGTCGGCGGCTCCCGGCCGCTCGGCGAGGGTGTCCGTCATGCCCAGCTGCTGCCGCATCCAGGCCGGGGGCACGGGGAGACCGGCGGGGTCGTCGGCGGAGAGGCGGCCCACGTCGGCGCGCCAGGAGGCCAGGGAGGAGGTGACCCAGTTCCGCACCACCCAGTTCGGGATCCGGTACCAGTCGTTTTCCAGGAGGTCGCCGATCGCCTCCAGGACCACCAGGGCGTAGTCCCGGGCGTGGGTGAGGTGACCGCGGACGGTGCTCTCGAAGCGCTCGTCCCTGGCCCGGTCGGGGTGGAGGAGACGCACGAGGGCGCGCACCTCGACTCCGGGCCGGGCGGGGATGCCGATCAGGCCGGGTATCCGGCGGTTGGCGTGGTACACGTCGTACTCGGGGAACCTCTTCGCGGTGGCCTCGAGCAGCGGCCGTACCCGGGCCAGCCCCTCGGCGACACCGTGATCGGTGACCGCGACGGCGGTGTGCAGCAGGGCGGTCGCGCCCAGCGCGTCGGCGACCAGGCGGTCCAGGTGCATGCCCAGGAGGCGGTCCGACGGCACCCAGCGGGCCGCCTCGGCCAGCGTGGCCGGTTCATGGGTGCGGCGCTGGGCGGTGAACTCGGCGAGGAAGACGTCGTCGTCGTGGCGCTGCCGCCGCTTCCGCAGGGCCTCGCGACGATCCTGCTTCGACTGCGTCGCCTTCAGCCGCCGGCGCCGTTCGGCCTCCGCGTGCCGCGCCAGCACCCGCTCCCACAGGTCGAGGAGCAGCGCGAGCCGGCGCGGTGCCGGCAGCGGCTCCAGTACGGGGCGCAGCTGCGCGGCCAGCGCCGAGGGCAGCCCGCCGCCGACGGGGTCGAAGCCCCCCGGGGCGCCGAGCGCGAGGAGCCGCTCCAGCTGCTCGGGGCCGAGGACGTCGCTGGCGGCGGACGCCAGGTGTACGGCGGGCCAGCGCCCGTCCGCGACGGCCTGAGCGGCGGCGGCGCCGACGGGCTTGGTGGCCGCGGGGCCGAACAACGCGACCAGTACGGCGGCCCGCTCGCCCAGCCGGTCGGCGTCCCGGGGCCCCAGCGCCCGCAACGCGGCGAGCACGGCGTCCCGTTGGTCGCCCCGCGCGCCCGCGAGCCGCGCGGAGCGGAAGCCCGCACCCAGGTCCACGCCGGCGCCTGCGGCGAGGTCACCGCCCGCGGCGGTGAGCCGGCGCAGCGCGGTGACCGCGGCCCGGGCGTCGGCCCCGCCGGCCTCGGCGGGACCCAGGGCGACCGGTGTGCCCGGATCCGCGCCCTGCCCTTCCCCCAGCGCCACGGGGCCGGCCGCCCCGGCGGCCCATGCCCGGCGGCCGGCCACGGTGACGCCGCCTGCGAGTTCAATCCTCATCGCCCAGCATGATGGGGGGGGGCGCCGCGCGGCGGGCCAACGGGTTTTCGGGCGGGGGCGGGGGTGCGGGTGCCCTCAGGCGTCGTCTTCCGGGGCGTCCTCGGGGGCGTCCTCCGACGCGGCCCGGCGAAGCTCCGCGATGCATGCGGCGATCGACGCCTGCAGCTTCTCCAACTGCTGCAGCATCTCCTCCTCGTACACCGCCGCCGCGTCGTCCAGCGTCAGCTCCTCGAACGCCTTCGCCGCCTTCTGCACCTTCGCCTGGAAGCGCGCACGCCGCTCGTGCGCGCGCAGCTGCGGATCGGACTCGACGGCCTCGACGACCAGCGTCTGCAGCGCGCCGTACGCGTCCGCCGCGTACCCGCCGACCTCCTCGTCCGCCAGGTCCTCCATCAGCGCCAGATGCTGGCGTGCCTCCTCGAGCACCGGCTCGGGGGCGGGGATCTTCTGCCCGCTCGGCGTCTTCACCTCGCCGGTCTCCACGACCTGGCGGACGAAGTCGAGCCGGTCGGCGACCTTGGCCTCCGCGGCGACGGCCTTCTTCAGCTCACCGGCCTGGGCGATGTCGCGGGCCAGCTCGGCCGCCAGGGACGGGTCGTCCTCCAGGCGGTCCATCAGCGCGTGACGCGCCGCCTGTGCGGTCGCCGGGTCTGCGAGGATCGCGGCGCGCAGGGCGGTGGGGTTCTCCGCGACCTCCAGGGCCTTCGTCGGGCGGATGCCCTCCGCCTCCGCGACCGCGGCGATCGCGTGGCCGCGCGGGGAGCTGCCGCTGGAGCGCGAGGTGTAGTACGTCACCCACACGTCCGCGTCGGGCAGGTCGACGTCCGTGCCGGGCTCGAGGGCTTCGAAGACCGGGACGCGGCCGTCGTCCGCCGCGGCGTCCCAGGCACGCCAGAAGCGCATCACGCGCTCGGGGGAGCAGCCCGCGAGCCGGGCGAACGCCTTCGCCGAGACCTTCCCGCCCTCTTCACCGACCGGCGTACCCCCGGGCCGCACACTGCGCGCGACCTTGAGGGCGAAGGTCCACCCACCGGTCTTGGCGTAGACCCCGAAGTCCTTGGCGTCCCGCGCGACGGCCTCGGAGACGACACTGTCGACGTCGGCCTCGGCGTCTGCCTCCGTGCCCGTGCCCGCGTCCCCGGCCTCGGGACCCTCCTCCGCCACCGGCTCGACCCACTCGCCCCCGTCGAGGCCCGGCGCCGTCACGGCGCCTTCGGTGCCTTCGGTGCCTCGTGCTTCCGGAACGGAGGGAGTGGAGACCGACTCGTCGACGGCAGTGGACATGCACGCTCCTGGTGATCGCTGGGGAGGTAAGAGGATATCTCCGGCGCAACCCGCCACCACCAGCGGTACGACGTGTCGCACCCATGAGCCCACCGAACAAGCGCACGAATAACAGGCCCCATGGTCCGTCCCTTGACACGGGAACGGCGCGCTGGCCACTGGAACCTCCGAAGATGCCCCGACCTGCAGGCCGCGGAGGAATCGGACTCCTGCGCAGCGGGGCAGGGGGGGCCGGATCGCCAGGGCGATCCGGCGTCCGCCGACCATGCGGGTGAGGGACACCGCGAAGATCGAGCGGAGTCGATTGTCAGTGCTCCCGGATAGCTTGGTGTGCATGGCTGCGGTAGCGAAGGCGGAGGGTTTCGGGTGTGCCCGGTACACGTTCCGGCTCCGTGTGTCGTCGAGTGCCCGCACCGCCCTGCTGGCCGAGTGGGACCGCTGCCGGTGGGTGTGGAACGAATGCGTGGCCAAGTCCCGTCAGGTGCACGAGCACAACACGGTGTGCCCTGGGGACCAATTGACGTGCGGCCCGGCGCAGCTCGACAGGATGCTGACCGAGGCCCGCGCCGCGACGCCGTGGCTGGGTGAGGGCGCGAGCGTGCCGCAGCAGCAGACCATCCGGGACTTCGCCAAGTCCCGTTCCAAGGCGCTCAAGGACACCACGGCGAAGCTGCCGGTACGCCGGCGGGCCGGGATGCCCCGGCACAAGAAGAAGCGCGAAGCTCTCCCGACGCTGAACTACACCACCCGGGGCTTCCGGCTAAAGGACGGCCGGCTGCATCTGGCCGGCGGGCTCGTGCTGAGCGTGGTGTGGTCGCGTGACCTGCCGTCCGTGCCGTCCTCGGTGCGGGTGTACCGGGACGCGGTGGGGCACTGGTACGCCTCGTTCGTCGTCGCCGTACAGACTGCGCCGCTGTCGGCCACGGGCCGGGTGCTGGGCGTGGACTGGGGCGTGGCGCAGACCGCCACGACCACCTCCGACGCCTACGACCTCCCTCACCCGCAGCACGGCAAGAACGCCGCCCAGAAGCTGGCCCGCTACCAGCGGATGATGGCCCGCCGCAAACCCGGCAAGGGACAGGCCGCGTCCAAGGGCTACCGCACGGCGCAGAAGCGGACCGCGAGGCTGCACCGGAAGGTGGCCCGGCAGCGGACCGACACCGCTCGCAAGTGGGCCAAACGCGTCGTCGCCGACTATGACGTGATCGCGGTGGAGGACTTCCGGCCGAGGTTCCTTGCCAAGACCACGATGGCCCGCAAGGCGGCGGACGCGGCGATCGGCGCCACGAAGACGGCCCTGCTGGAGATGGGCCGCAAGCACGGGCGGGACATCCGTCTGGTGCATCCCGCGCACACCACCATGGACTGCGCACAGTGCGGAGCGAGAACCAAGCACGCACTGCCCCTTTCCGAACGTACCTACACCTGCACCGCGTGCGGAGCCGTGTCCCCCCGGGACAAGAACTCCGCCCGCGTGATACTCCTCCGGGCTGGTCTCAACCCGGCTGGTGCCGAGGGCGCAAGACCTCCGGGAGCGCCGCTCCCGCAGGCAGCCTGAGCCAGGAATCCCCCTCGCCCACGAGGGGGAGGATTCAAATCCCTTCCGGAGCGCCGCTGTAAACGGGGAGGGAGGTTCCCCACCCGGCGGGCCCGTGTCGCGAACCCGCGAACCCGCCGGGGCGATCGGTGCGTTCGTGCCCGATACCGGGCAAATAATTTGGCAAACCCGGCCCGGATTCCTACGATCATGCCTGACTCCGCCACTGTACGAGAGGGCCCGATCCACGCCATGACCACACCGGCTTCCTCCGCGTCCTCCGCCGCCCCCGCGGCCTCCGGTGGCGGCGGCGGTACGCACCCTCCCGCCCCGCAGCGGACCGGCGCCGCCGTCTGGGGAGCCCTCGCCATCGTGTACGTCGTGTGGGGCTCGACGTATCTCGCCATCCGGGTCACCGTCGAGACCGTGCCGCCGTTCCTGTCCGCCGGCGGGCGCTTCGTCGTCGCCGGTCTGATACTCGCGGCGATCGTCGCCTGGCGGCGGGGCGCCGGCGCGCTGCGGGTGACGGGCCGGCAGCTGGCGTCGGCCGCGCTGGTCGGGCTGTTGCTGCTGCTCGGCGGCAACGGGCTGGTCGTCCTGGCGGAGACGTCGGTGCCGTCCGGGCTGGCGGCGCTGCTGGTGGCAGGCGTGCCGGTGTGGATCGTGCTGCTGCGGCGGCTGTCGGGGGAGCGGCCGGGGGCGGCGACGTTCGGCGGTGTGGGGCTCGGGGTCGCGGGGCTCGCGGTGCTGACCGTGCCGGGGTTCAGCGGGGACGTGGGGCTGGGCGGCGTGCTGACCGTGGTGGCGGGGACGCTGCTGTGGTCGCTGGGGTCGTTCGCGTCCGGGCGGCTGCCGATGCCCCGGGATCCGCTGGCGGCGAGCGCGCTGGAGATGGTCGCGGGCGGTCTGGGCTGTCTGCTGATGGGGCTCGGGCGGGGCGAGCAGCACGATCTGGTGCTGGGGGAGATCTCCGGCCGTTCGTGGTTCGCGCTCGGATATCTGGTGGTGTTCGGCTCGCTGGTCGCCTTCACGGCGTACGTCTGGCTGCTGCACTCGGCCCCGCTGTCGCTGACGGCGACGTACGCGTACGTCAATCCGGTGGTGGCGGTGCTGCTGGGGGCGCTGATCCTCGACGAGGCGCTGACGTGGTCGGTGGTCCTCGGGGGTGCGGTGGTGGTGTCGGGCGTGTGCCTGATCGTCACCACGGAGCGCGTGCGCAAGCGAACGTGACCGGAGGCGGCCGGCCGGTCAGCCGGCCCCTCCCTCGCGGTCCAGCGCCGTCATCTTCTCCTCCAGCGTCGCCCTCACCTCCTCGGTCCGTGCCGTGAGCCCCGCCTTCGCGAGTGCCTGCCGTACGCGCTCGGGGGCGGTGTCCGCGAGGCGGACCCGGGTGCCGGCGAGGGTGACGGGCAGGCCCGCGGCGTCCAGGGCGGCGAAGGCGCGGGCCCAGTCGTCGGTGTCGACCTCGACCGCCGTGGTGCCGCCGACGATGTCCGCCTCCGTGCCGGCCGCGACGCGCCGGCCGCGGGACATCAGCACCAGCTGGTCGCACTGCTGGGCCTCCTGCATGTAGTGCGTGGTGACCAGTACGCCCACGCCGGACTCGGCCTGTTCGTGGATGGTGTCCCACAGCCGGGCGCGCGACAGCGGGTCGACGCCGGAGGTGGGCTCGTCCAGGATGAGCAGGTCGGGGCGGTGGGCGAGGGCGACGGTGAACGCGAGCCGGCGCTGCAGCCCCAGCCCGATGTCGCCGACGAGCCGGTGGCGGGCCCGCTCGAGCGCGTCCGGCAGCGGGATTCCGGCGCCGTCGCGGTAGGCGCTGGCGGCGAAGGCCAGGTTCTCGTGGACGGTGAGCCCCTCCCAGAGGCCGAGGCCCTGGGGGACGTACCCGAGGCGGGTGCGGGTCGCGGTGGAGGGGGCGCGGCCGAACATCCGCACCCCGCCGCCGGTGGGGACGAGGAGGCCGAGCAGCATCCGGATGAGGGTGGTCTTGCCGGCGCCGTTGGCGCCGAGCAGGCCGAGGATCTCGCCGGGGCGGACGCTCAGGGACACGCGGTCGACGGCGGTGAGGTCGCCGAACCGCCGGGTGGCGTCATGGGCTTCGGCCAGGGGCGGACGGCCGTCCCCGTTCACGGGCGGCTGCCGGGGGCGGTCCGCCGTTCCCGGTCGGCGAGCGTACGGGCGATCACGGAGTCCTCCAGATCGGGTGTGACCGGCTCCCCGTGGGAGCGCGTCCCCTCCGGCTGCCAGGCGTGGACGAGCCGTCCGCGGCGCCAGGACCGCCCGGGGTCGGCGGGCGGCGGGCGGTGGGTGGTGAGCGTGCCGGGGGTCGAGGCCATGACGTGGGCGGGGGTGCCGGCGGCCAGCGCGCGCCCTTCGTCCAGGACCAGTACGTACGAGGCCCGTTCGGCCTCGTCGAGGTAGGTGGTGGCCATGGCCACCGCGGCGCCGCCGGCGGCGGCCTGGGAGATGAGCCGCCAGAGGTCGACGCGGCTGACGGGGTCGACGCCGGTGGACGGTTCGTCCAGGACGAGCAGCCCGGGCCGGTGCAGGATGGCCAGGCAGAAGGCGAGTTTCTGCCGCATCCCGCCGGAGAGCTGTCCGGCGAGCCGCCCGTGCGCCTGCGTCAGGCCCGCCGCGGCCAGCAACTCCGCGCGCCGCTCTTTGAGTTCCGTACCGCGCAGGCCGTACGCCGCGGCGACGAAGTCGATGTTCTCGTCGACGGACAGCTCCCGCCAGACGCCGTTGCCGGTGGGCATGAAGCCGCGGTGTTCGCGCGGCGGCGCGCTGACGGTCCCGGCGGCCGGGGCGATGCCGCCGACGAGGGTGCGCAGCAGGGTGGTCTTGCCGGCGCCGTCGCCGCCGACCACGGCGGTGACCTGGCCGCGCGGCACGGCGAGGGTGACGTCGTCGACGGCGGGGCGGCCGTGGTACGCGACGGTGAGGCCGTACGCGCCCCACGTGCCGGTCGTCGGGCCCGCGCCGGTGCGGTCGTACGGGGCGCCGCCGGGGGTCATCCGGCCTCCTGGCGGACGGGTGGCACGGTGGGCATGCGCGGCGCGAGGTCGCGGCGGAAGCGCAGTACGGCGGCGGCGAAGATGGCGGACGCCATCACGGCCAGGACGAGCAGCGGCAGCCAGAGCGAGGAGATCGGCGCGGCGCGCAGCATCACCCCGTTGGCGATCATGTTGAACCAGGTCAGCGGCAGCAGATAGCCGATCCACCGCACGCCGGGAGCCATGGACTCCAGCGGGAAGATCATCCCGGAGAGCAGGATCTGCGGCATCATCACCATGAGCGCCATCTGCATGGCCTGCCCCTGGGTCTGCGACAGGGTGGAGATCAGTACGCCGATGCCGAGCACCGCGAAGAGGAACAGCGCGGCCCCGAGGGCGAAGACGAACACGGACCCGGAGAACGGCACCCCGAACAGCAGGCAGCCGAGCACGGTCACGAGGATCATGTCGACGGACGCCAGCACGAAGTACGGCACGATCTTCCCGGCGATCACGTCGACGGGCCGGAACGGCATCACGGCGAGTTGCTCGAGTGTGCCGGCCGCCCGCTCCCGTACCAGGCCGATGGCGGTGACGATGGTGCCGATGAAGGCGAGGATCATGCCGACGAGGGCGGGCACCATCACCCACGACGTCTTCAGGTCCGGGTTGAACAGCACCCTCGGCACGGCCGCGCCGCCCAGGCGCGCCACGGCGGCCTGGGCCGACTGGGCGGCGAAGAGGTCGGAGCCGTCGATGTACGCGGGGACGGGCGCGCCGTCGTCGCCGGTGACGAAGACGACGTCCGCCTCGCGGGCCCGCAGCCGGTCCTCCGCGTCGTCGGCGTTTGCCGACGGGTCGACCTCGGTGACGTCGAAGGGGTCCTTGAGCTGTGCGGCCGCCTGCTCGGCCCGGGGGCCGACGACCTGGGTGCCGAGGCTGGTCACGTCGAAGCTCGCGGCGTAACCGAAGATGAGCAGCAGCACCATCGGCAGTACGACGATCATCGCCATCGTCCGCTTGTCCCGGCGGAGTTCCAGGAACTCCTTGAGCACCATCGCGCGCATGGGCCGAAACCTAGATCGGTACAAAAGGGATTTCAACGACCGTTGAATCGAGCGGCGCGGCGTGCTGGAGCGGAGGCGTCGCGGGCGGTTTCGCGGAGCTGCCCGGGAGGCGGCTTCGCCCGATTTCGGTCACTGTGTGTACCGGCTCGTGCAATTTCCGCGACTTCAATCACTCAATGTGGTTACAGCGTTGACGAAGAGTATGCATACTTCGGTCAAGGCGCTCACTCCGAACGCATGCGCGAGGGTGAGGGTGACCCGGTGCTGCGTGCGCCCATGAGATCCGTCGAGCCTCCGCCGGGACGCCTTTCGCCCCACGCACGAGGTCCCACCACGACCGCACACCCCCGCGGCCGTCGCCTTCGACGGAGGGATACGAGCTCATGCTGCACCTCGTGGGAGCCCTGGCAGCCGGGGCGCTGCTGGCCGTTCTCCCGTGCTGGCTCACGGTCCGCAAGCGGCAGCACGCCGTCCGCGCCGCCGAACTGCGCGCCGAGCGGGCGGAGCGGCTGCTCCACTCGGCCGTCGCCGAGGTCTCCCATCTGGCCGCGGCCCGGCTGCCCGCCGCCGCGACCGCCCGCAGACACCGCCATACGGGCGTGCCCGGGCTGCTGCACCCCGAGGTCTTCGGCGGGCTGCCGCTGGAGGAGGCCCTGGCCGCGGTGCTGGCCGCCTCCGACGCCGTCGTCCAGGCCGAGGCGCAGCGGGTCGACGCCGCCGCCCGGGCCGGGCTGCGCGGCATCGGGCAGAAGATCCAGACGCTGCTCATCCAGATCCGCGCCCAGGTGGAGGAGTTGCAGACCGGCATCGACGATCCCCGGCTGCTGGCACTGGACTTCCGCAACGAACTCGCCCTCGCCCGGGTCCAGGCCCTGGCCGTGCTGTGCGGGGCCTGGCCCGGGCTGGTCCGTACGGACTCGGTGCTCGCCGACGTGGTCGCCGGGGCCAAGTCCCGGGTGACGGGCTACTCCCGGGTCAGGATCGACAACCATCTGCGCCAGCCGGGCACCGCCGTCGTCGCGCGCGCCGCCGAGCCCGTCGCGCTGGCCCTGGCCGAACTGCTGGGCAACGCCACGGCGTACTCCCATCCGCAGACCGCCGTGCACGTCTCCATCGAGCAGGGGCACAGCGGCGCCCTCGTCGTCATCGACGACATGGGGGTGGGCATGGGGGAGGAGCAGCTGCGCCACGCCCGCGACCTGCTGGCCGGGAACCGGCAGGTGCTCCTCACCGACCTCGGGGACCCGCCGCAGGCCGGGTTCGCGGTGATCGGACTGCTGTGCCGGCAGTACGGGTTCGCCTGCCACGTCGAGCCCTCCCCGTACGGCGGGGTGCGCGTGCTGCTGCGGCTGCCCGAGGCGCTGCTGACCCAGGTGGCGGACAGCCGTACGCAGTCGGTGCTCGCGCCCGAGCCGCTCGGCGCCCGGAACCTGCGCCCGGCCGCCGCCGCCACGCTCCCGGCCGCCGAGACGGGCGGGCTGCCGGCCCGGCGCCGCCGCGGCGCCGCGACCGTGCGGCACGACCACAGCGCGCCGGACGACGGGCCGACGAGCGTGCCCGAGAGCGCCCGCTCCAGCTGGGGCGCCTTACAGTCCGGCTCCACCGCCGGACGCGACGCCGCCCGCGCTGCGCACACCGACGACACGGTCCCGGAAGGAATCGACACCCGCCCATGACCGTTCCCGTTCCCGTCCCGCGCCACGGACCCGAGATCGCCTGGATCCTGGACCCCCTGCTCGAACTCCCCGGCGTCGAGCACGCCCTCATCGCCACCGGCGACGGACTGCCCACCGCCCACAGCACCTCGCTCACCCGCGCCGACGCCGACCGCGTCGCCGCGATGACGGCTCCGCTGCACGCCGCCGCGCGGGCGGTGACCACCGCCTTCACCGGTCACGAGGCGCCGCGGCCGGCGCAGACCGTCGTGGAGTCCGACCTCGGGTTCGTCATCGTCACCCCGGCCGGCACCAACACCGCGCTCGCGGTGTTCGCCGCGCCCGGCGCGGACCTGGGCACCATCGCGTACCGGATGCAGGTCCAGGTCGCCGCGCTGGCCCGGGTGATGTCCACCCCCGACCGCCGGCCCGGCGACGGGCGATGAGCGCCAGCGCGCGGCGCCGGCTCGTGCCCGCCTACCTCGCCACCGGGGGCCGTGCCCGTCCCGCCGCGACGGGGCTGGAGCGGCTCAGCGTGCTGCACGCCGCCTCCCGCCACGCGCCCGCCCATCTCGGCGGCGAACACCGGCGGCTGCTGCACCTGCTGGGACCGGGGGCGCTGACCGTCGCGGAGACCGCCGCCTATCTCGGGCTGCCCGTCAGCGCCACGGTGTTCCTCGCCGCCGACCTGATCGAGGCCGGCGCGCTGCAGGTCCGCGAGCCCGCGCCGCGCACCGCCGAGCCGTCCGATGACCGCACACTCGTCGAAAGGGTCCTCCGTGGCCTCCGCGCCCTTCAGTAGACCGGATGACGGACCTGTCGACAGACCGGCCGCCGGACCTGCCGAAAGACCGGCCGACCGGCCGTCCGGTGCTCCCGCCGGGACCGTCTACCTCGCCGACACCGCGCAGTTGCTGATGAAGCTGATGGTCACCGGCCCCTTCGGCATCGGCAAGACCACCTTCATCCGCTCCCTGTCGGAGATCCCCACCCTCCACACCGACGAGACCATGACCCTCGCGGGCGCCCCGCTGGACAACCTCACCGGCATGCCGCCCGGCAAGGCCACCACCACAGTCGGCGTCGACTTCGGCCGCCTCACCCTCCCCGAGGACATCGTCCTGTACCTCTTCGGCACGCCCGGCCAGGAGCGCTTCCTCCCGCTGTGGAGCGACATCGCCCGCGGTGCCCTCGGCGCGCTCGTGCTGGCCGACACCCGCCGGCTGGAGGCGTCGTTCGAGGCGATGAACCTCATCGAGGAGGCCGGGCTGCCCTACGCGGTGGCCATCAACCGCTTCCCCTCCTCGCCGCCCGCGCGCACCGACCATCTGCGCGCCGCCCTCGACCTGCATCCCGCCACGCCCCTGGTCCTGTGCGACGCCCGCGAACGCCGCGGCTGCCTGGACGTCCTGATCGCGCTGACCGCCCACGTCCTCGACCGTCTGCCCCGGGAGCCCGAACCGTGACCCGCATCGCGCTGCACGCCCCGGCCTTCGCCGCCGACCCCCACACCCACTACCGGTATCTGCGGGAGTGGGGGCCCGTCGCGCCCGTCGAGATCGTCCCCGGCGTCGACGCCTGGCTGGTCACCGACTACGCCCTGGCCCTGCGCATCCTGTGCGACACCGAGACCTGGTCCCGCGACGCCCGGCCCTGGCAGGGGGCGCTGCCGCCGGACAGCCCCGTGCTGCCCATGCTGGGCTGGCAGCCCACGGCGCTGTTCGCCGACGGACCGGCGCACGCGCGCCTGCGGCAGGTCATCACCGACAGCCTCGGGATCATCGAGCCGCATCTGCTGCAGCGCCAGGTCGCGGCCGTCGCCGAACGCCTCATCGGCGAATTCGGCCCCAGCGGGCACGCCGAGCTCATCTCCCGCTACGCCCGCCGGCTGCCGGCCCTCGTCCTGAACTCCTGGTACGGCATCCCCGACGCGGTCAGCGACCGCATCACCAGCACCCTGGCCAGCGTGGTGGAGTCCGGGGAGGACGCCACCGCCGCGTACGCCGACTTCACCGCCACGGTGTCGGCGCTCGTCGCCGAGCGCCGCGCCGCGCCGCGGGGCGATCTCATCTCCGCCTTCCTCGCCCACCCCGCGGACCTCGACGACGAGGAGGCCGCCCGGCACATCACGCTCACCCTGTCCGCGGGGCACGAACCCACCGCCAACCTCATCGGCAACGCCCTGCTGCGGATGCTCACCGACGACCGCTACGCCGGCTCCCTCTACTCCGGTGCGATGACCGCCCGGCAGGCCATCACGGCGACGCTGTGGCACGAGCCGCCGCTCGCCACGTTCTCGGCGCACTACCCGCGCGCCGACGTGGAGTTGCAGGGCGTGCGCATCCGCCGCGACCAGCTCGTGCTGATCAGCTACGCCGCCGCCAACACCCAGGCCGCGCCCGACTCGCCCGCCGACGCGGACAAGGGCGGCGAGAACGCCCACCTCGCCTGGGCGGCGGGCCCGCACCGCTGCCCGGCGCAGGCGCCAGCCACGCTCATCGCGGTGACGGCCATCGAGCACCTCATCAGCCGGCTCGCGGACCTCACCCTCGCGATCCCCGCCGCCGAACTCTCCTGGCGGCCGGGGCCGTTCCACCGCGCGCTCCGCGCACTGCCGGTGCGCTTCACGGCGGTGCGGCCGCCGGCGTGAGGGGCGGCGGCGCGTGATCGCGCCGCCCGCCCGCCGCGCCCCGTTCACCGGCGGTTGGCCGGCCCGACGTCCGCCCCGCCAACGATGCCGCCATGACCTCACTGACACGTGTCACCGCCCTGGCCTGCACGCTCTCGGCAGCCGCCGCCCTGCTCGCCGCGCCCACCGCGCTCGCCTCCCCCGCGCACGGGCAGCGCATCCCGTTCACCGAGGCGACGGTGACGGCCCAGGACGACGGCTCGTACGAGATCGCCTGGCGGGCGCCCGGCGTGCGCCGCGTCGAGATCCGCGCGGGCGGACGCACCGTCGCCGCGGGCGCCGCCTCCGGCACGGTCACGGTGACGGGGCTGCCCGCCGCCGACCGGCAGTGGTTCGACCTCGTCCCCGACCACGGCGGCGGGCTGCACCTCGCCGACCGGCTGATCAGGCTCGACGGCACCGTCAACTTCCGCGACGTGGGCGGCTACCGCACCACCGACGGCCGCTGGGTGCGGATGGGCGCCGTCTACCGCTCCGACGCCCTGGACCGGCTGACCGACGGTGACCTGGCCGAGCTGCGCCGCCTCGGCATCAGCGCCGACTACGACTTCCGCACCACGTCCGAACGCGCCGCCGCCCCGGACCGCGTGCCCGAGGGCGCCCGCTATGTCGTCGCGGACGTCCTGGGCGGCGGCTCCTTCACCATGCCGACGACGCCCGCCGAGTCCGAGCGGATGATGGTCGAGGGCGAGCGGGCCATGGTCACCTCGGACACCGCGAAGGCCGCCTACGGCACGGTGTTCGCCGACCTCTCCGACGGCGACGCGGCCGGCGTGCTCTACCACTGCACGGCCGGCAAGGACCGTACGGGGTGGGCGAGCGCCGCCCTGCTCACCGCGCTCGGCGTGCCGCGCGAGACGGTGATGGCGGACTACCTGGCCTCCAACGACTACCGCGCCGAGGCCAACGCCGCGGCCCTCGCCGCCCTCCAGCCGGCGCAGGCCGCGGTGTACAAGCCGCTGCTGGACGTCCGCCCCGAGTACCTGAACGCGGGCTTCGCGCAGATCCGTCAGACGTACGGCTCCTTCACGGCGTACGAGAAGCAGGCCCTGGGCCTGGACGCCGCGGAGGTCGGCCGGCTGAAGGCGGAGTTGCTGGCCGGCTGACCGCCGTGGGGAGGGGGCGGCGCGCACGGTCCGGCGACAGCGGCCACGCCCGGGCCGTGAACGGCGCGGCCCCCGTCCCCGTCGTACGGGCCTGCAGCCGCCACGGATCCGCGCCCAGCGGATAGAACCGCAGGGTGAGCGACTCCCCGGTGCCGAGGAACACCTCCGCGATCGAGTGGTCGACCAGCAGCCGTACCTCCGCGGACCCGCCGGGCGCGGCCGCCCCCGGGATCCGCCACGAACCGCCCCGCGCCCGCGCCGAACGCGAGGCGTGCGTACGGTCGGCGACCAGATCGCCGGTGGCCGGATCGAGCGCCACGTCCAGGTACTCGTCCGGCGACATCACCAGGCGGATGCCCGACGCGGACCGGCCGTCGGGCGAGCGGTGCAGCCGTGCCGCCAGGTCGAAGGCGCGGCCGACCGGCCCCAGGTCGTACGGAGCGCCCGGCGGGGCGGCGCCCTCCGCCCGTACGGTCTCCGCGCCGCGCAGGGCGTGGAGTTCGCGCGCCGGACGCTGGTGAGCCGTGCCGTCGGGGGCGAGGGTCAGCTCGCGCGGCAGGGTGAGCAGGCCGGCCCAGCCGGCCTCGTCGGTCCAGGTGCTGGGCGCACCCACCCGCTCCGCGTCGCGAGCCTCCCACGACCAGGCCCACATCAGCCACCGGCCGTCGGGGGCGGGCAGCAGGGCCGGGGCGTAGAAGTCGGGGCCGTGGTCCAGGCGCTGGGGCGTCCCGGCGGTGAAGGACGTGCCGTCGTCCCGGCCCGCGTAGGCGGCGGTGCGGGCGGCGCCCCCCTCCGGGTCCCATGCGGAGAGCAGCAGCACGCCGCGGCCGTCGGGGAAGGCCGCGTACTGCACGCACTCCCAGCCCTCCTCGGTGTCCCCGCCCCCGGGCAGCGGTTCGGGGGCGCGGGCGAGGAAGGGGCCGAGGTGCGTCCAGTGCTCCAGGTCGTCGGAGACGTAGTGCTGGGCGGCGCCCCTGCCGTCGGTGAGGGCCGAGCCGACGAGCATGCGCCAGCGCTCCCCGTCCCGCCAGACGTACGGGTCGCGGAACATCGAGGTGCCCGGCGGGGGTTCGGCGACGAGCAGCCCGGGGCGCTTGGCGAAGGTGAGCCCGCCGTCGTACGACACGGCAGACGTCACCGGCTGCCACCAGCGGTCCTCGCGCCGGGCGGAGTAGAACGCCACCAGCCGCCCGCCGTCGTCGACCGCGTTGCCCGACCAGACGCCGTCCGCGTCGTCGCCGCCCGGCGTCGGCGCCAGCGCGACAGGCAGCTCCTCCCAGTGCAGCAGGTCGGCGCTGCGGTAGTGGCCCCAGTGCATGTCCCGGTGCCGCACGCTGTGCGGGTTGTACTGGAAGAAGACGTGGTAGTGGCCGTCGTGGAAGACCAGGCCGTTGGGGTCGTTGACCCAGTGGCGGGGCGGCCGCGGATGGACCGCGGGGAAGTGGGGACCGGACACGCCGCTCAGCCGAACTCGCGCACGGTGATGCCGGAGAACGTGGCCGTCCCCCCGTCGGCGTACACGGAGATCCCGGTGTCGCCGGTCTCGAAGTACACCTGGTGCGACAGTACGGTGTGCCCGGCGTTGACGAAGACCTCGACGCTCTGCCTGTCGACCAGCACCCGGAGATGGACCAGCCGCGCGGCCGGGTCGATGGGCGCGTTGCTCTGCCGGTACGCGCCGAAGGAGCAGGCCGGGCGGTCGGAGGGGCCGCGGTCGACGTACACGCTGCCCTGGTAGACGCCGATGTTGGTGTGGCGGCTGCCGTCCGCGGACTTGCCGACGGACACGCCGACGTTGGTCGACTGCTCCCAGCTGACGTCGAGTTCGAGCTCGTAGGCGGTGCCCTGGTACGGCAGGTCGACGCTGCCGGAGGTGGTGACGTCGGCGAGGGGGAGGGTGCGGGTGACGTGGTCGCGGAGCGCCGGGACGGGCTGGGAGAGCAGCGTGTACCAGCCGCCGGGCTGACGGGCCAGCCGCAGCTCGCGCACCACGGACATCTGGCCGTTGTAGCCGTCCGTGGCGTCCGTCGGCACGTCGCGGGCCGCGTAGTGCCAGTTGTTCATCCAGGCGATCGCGAACCGGCTCGTCGCCGGGGCGGCGACGTCGGGCCAGGTGACGGCCGCGTAGAAGTCCCAGCCCCAGTCCAGCCACTGCGGGTCGGGGCTGTCGGTGGTGAAGGAGGTGCCGTTCCAGGTGCCGGTCCAGTAGGCGTACGTGTCGGGCAGCCCGCTGTAGTCGCCCTGGGTGCTGGCGGCGAGCACCCAGTGGCTGGTGCCGTCGTCGGCGGTCATCTCGAACAGGTCGGGGCACTCCATGCCGCCGATGTTCGGCGTCGCGTAGCCGAACGCCGACTTGTACGTCCAGTGGATCAGGTCCGGCGAGGTGTAGAACCACATCGACTGCCAGCGCCCGATGACCGCGACCCACTCGTTCCGCACCCCGTCCCAGTGGATCTTCGGGTCGCGGAACCAGTCGTTGTGGTCGGGGTTCGATATGACCGGCGGCCCGTACGCGGTGAAGGTGAACCCGCCGTCGGTGGACCAGTACAGATACTGCTCCTGGTCGTACCGGTCGCCCCCGGTCGGCTGGGTGGCCAGGACCACGACCGCGCCCGCCCCGAAGCCGGCGGTGTTGTTCGTGTCGACCACGCCGGAGCCCGTCCACACGGGGAAGTCCGGCCCCATCGGGATGCCCGTGCCCCGGTCCGTGAAGGTGACGTTGTCCGTCGTCGTGGCGTGCTGCCACCAGCCGGGCGCGTTGTTCTCGGCGCTGTGCAGGTAGTACAGGTGGTACGCGCCGCCGGTGTGCACCGGCCGCTGCGGATCGCACAGCCAGCCGGCCGGCGGCGTCAGGTGGTACACGGCGCGCAGCGACGGGCCTGCGGCCGCCGCGGCGGGGACGCGGGTGGCCGCGCCCAGCAGCGTGGCGGCCGTGGCGGCGCGCAGGACGGTGCGTCGGGAGGGGTTCGGCACGGTGCGGGTCCTTCCTGTCGGGGCTAGGGGCCTGTCTCCGCGCGGACGACGGGAGTTTGAAGACAGGCCCCTATCCGGGTGGGGCGGCGGTCACGGAGGAGCGGTGCACGGGCGGGCAGTCGACGGCGACGCGGCCGCCGGGCGCCGGCTCGTCCAGGCCCAGCAGCAGCCGTACGCCGGCAAGGCCCAGCTCGTAGTGCGGCAGGGCCACGGTCGACAGCGGCGGGCGCAGATGGGCGGCGATGACCTCCTGGTTGTCGAAGCCGACGACGGCCAGATCGTCCGGGACGCGCAGCCCGCGCTCGCGCACCCCGTCGTACAGGCCCATCGCGACGCGGTCGTTGTGGCAGAAGACGCCGGTCACGCCCCGGTCGAGGAGCCGGCCGACGGCCTCGAAGCCGCCCTCCTGGTCGGGCCGGGCGTCGACGACCAGCGCCGGGTCGAAGGGCACCCCGGCCTCGTCGAGCGCCTCGCGGTAGCCCCGCAGCCGGCCGTCGTGGGCGGGGGAGGGGGTGGTGGTGTTGATGAAGCCGATCCGCCGGTGGCCCGCGGCCAGCAGCATCCGCGCGGCCTGCCGGCCGCCGGCGACCTCGTCGGGTACGACGGCGGGGATGTCGCTGTCCGAGGCGAAGCAGTTGACCAGCACGCAGTCCGTCTCGGTCAGCCCGGCGGGCAGTTCGACCTCCCGGTGGTACCAGGCCGAGTACAGGACGCCGCGCACCTTGTGCTCCAGCATCATGGCGAGGGCCTCGGTCTCCGCGGCCTCGTTGCCCTCGGTGTTGGCGACGAGCAGCACATAGCCGTGCCGCCACGCCTCGTCCTGCGCGCCGCGGATGATCTGCCCCGCGAACGGGGTGGAGGCGATGGCGTCCGCGACCAGGCCGATGAACCGCGAGCGGCCCTTCACCAGGTCCTTGGCCATCGCGTTCGGCCGGTACCCCAGCTCCTCGATCGCGCGCTGGACCCGCTCCCAGGCGTCCTTGCCGATCCGTGCGCCCTTCTTGTTGTTGACGACGTGCGACACCGTCGACACCGACACCCCGGCGGCCTGCGCGACGTCGCGCATGGTCACGGCACGTGGCGAGCTCTCGTCCATCCGACTCATCCCTTGTTCGCTCCGCTCTCCAGTCCGTAGATCATGGCCCTGTTGAGAACGAGGAAGACAAGAAGCAGGGGAGTCACCGTCACGCAGACGGCGGCGAACGTCGCCGTCCAGTCGGTCTTGCCCATCGCGCCGATGTAGTTCTGCAGGCCGAGGGGGATCGTCTTCAGGTCCTCCGACAGCACGAACGTGTTGGCGAAGACGAAGTCGTTCCAGATGAAGATGCTGTTGACCATGACGACGGTGACGATCGTGTTGACCGACATGGGCGCCGTGATCCGCAGGAAGACCCGGTACGGCCCGGCCCCGTCGAGCGAGGCGGCCTCGTAGGTCTCGCGCGGGATGTACTCGAAGAACGACGAGAAGAGATAGACCGACATCGGCAGCGAGAAGCCCGCCAGCGGGATGATCATCGACGGGTAGGTGTCGAGCAGGCCGACCTCGGTGTAGTCGATGAACAGCGGTACGAGCGCGATCTGCACCGGCACGATGATCCCGACGAGGAACATGCCGCGCACCGCCCGGGAGAACCGGAAGCCCAGCACCTGGATCGCGTACGCGCCCATCATGCCGCACACCACGATCAGCACGTTCGCGCCCGCGGTGACGATCAGGCTGTTCAGGATGTACCGGCCGAGGTCGCCCTGCTCGAACGCCCGGGAGAAGTTGTCGAGGGTGAACGACGTCGGCAGTCCGAACGGGTTGCCGGAGGCGAAGTCCTGTTCGTCGCGCACGCTGGTCAGGAACAGCCACAGCAGCGGATAGACCTGGACGACGACCAGCAGCGAGACGACCACCCGGGACAGCACCCGGGGGACGTCCGGCCGCCGCCGGGCCGGACGCGGCGCCGCCGGGCGGCCGTCCGCGGGTGGGGCGGGGGTGCGGGGGAGGACTTGCGTGGACATCAGACGGCCTTCCGCCTCAGGACGAGCAGGATCAGACCGACGGCGACCAGGCACTCGACCACGATGAACACCGACATGGCGCTCGCGTAGCCGAAGTCCGTGCTGGTGAAGGCGGTCTTGTACATATGGGTCGTGACCAGTTCGGAGGACTGGCCGGGGCCGCCGTTGGTGAGCAGGTACGGGATGTCGAACCCGCGCAGGGCGTAGGTGGTGGCCATGATCGTCGTGGTCAGCCACACGGGGCGGATGTACGGGAAGCGGATCCGGGTGAAGATCTGCCACGCGTTCGCGCCGTCGAGCCGGGCCGCCTCCTCGATCTCCCGGGGGACGGTGAGCAGGGCCGCGTACAGGATGACCGTGTACAGGCCGATGAACCGCCAGCCCTCGGGGGCGGAGACCGCGGCCAGCACGGTGCTGGTGTCGGACAGCCACGGCCGCTCCAGGCCGCCCAGGCCCACCGCGCGCAGCAGTTCGTTGAGCAGGCCCACCGGCTCCATCGAGTAGA
Source organism: Streptomyces sp. NPDC051940 (assembly GCF_040680895.1). Taxonomy (NCBI): domain Bacteria; kingdom Bacillati; phylum Actinomycetota; class Actinomycetes; order Kitasatosporales; family Streptomycetaceae; genus Streptomyces; species Streptomyces sp. NPDC051940. The sequence goes on from NZ_JBFAXR010000003.1 coordinate 152,941, forward strand.
CGCGCTGGAACAGGAACGCGATGGCGATCGTGGAGATCACGGCGGGCAGCAGGTACAGCACCTTGACGACCTCGCGGCCCCGGGTGAGCGACCTCAGCAGGCTCGCCACCAGCAGCCCGCCGCCGAGCTGCAGCACCAGGCAGATCACGACGTAACCGAGCTGGTTGGTGAACGTCGTCCAGAAGGTGCTGTCGCCGGTGAGCAGGTACCGGTAGTTCGACAGCCCGACGAACTCCATGTCGGTGATGCCGTCCCAGGAGAAGAAGCTGAGCACCAGCGACTGCACGATCGGCAGCAGCACCGCGGCGCCGTACAGCAGCAGCGGTGGGAGAAGGAAGACTGCTACCGACAACTTGGAGCGGTTGGGAAGCATGGCGGCCTTTCCGGGCGGGGGTCCGGGCGCGCGGCGCGGACCCCCGACGGCTCTGATCACTTGAAGTACTTCGGGGCGTTCTGTGCGAGCGCGTCGTCCATCGTCGAGACGAACTCGGCCGGCGTGACGTCGCCCTGCACGAGCAGCACCAGCTCGTGCTGGAGCCGGGTGTTGGTGGTGGGGTCGAGCTGGGTGTCCCACGGCATGGCGAGCTCGTCGCCCACCTCGTCGGCGGCGTCGACCGCACGCCGGTAGAGGGGCGTGGCGTTCGCCGGGACGGTGGTCTCGGCGTTCGTCGTGGGGGACAGCTCGCCGGTGGCGGCGTAGCGCTGCGGGTACTCGGTGAGCGCGAACTTCAGGAAGTCGCGCACCAGCGGGTCGTACGTACGGGCGTTGACCGCCATGCCGATGCCGGAGGGGGCGACGAACTCGTCGGCGGCGGTCGCCGAGCCGGCCGTCGTCGGGAGGGTGAAGAAGTCGACGTCGTCGCGTACGGCGGGGTTGAGCTTGTCCGTCGCGAGGCTCGCCAGCTCCCAGGTGCCGATGTTGTAGACGGCGGCCTTGCCGGTGGTGAACTGGTTCTGGGCGTCGGCGTATCCGGTGGAGGAGAAGCCCTCGGCGAAGCAGCCCGCCCTGCCCAGGTCGCTCAGCCACTTCGCGGCCTTCTCACCGGCCGGGTCGGCGAACTTCGCCCCGTTCTTCTTCAGATCGCGCACATACGACGACCCGTCGGTGCGGAACGGCTGGTAGGCGGCGTACCGCTCCAGCGGCCACTGGTCCTGGCCGTCCAGCGCGATGGGCGTGACACCGGCCTTGCGCAGCGCGGTGCACAGCGCGGGGAAGTCGTCGAGGGACTTCGGCACGCCGACGCCGGCCTTGGCGAGGAGGGCCTTGTTGTACCAGAAGAACTCCAGCTGGTACTCGAAGGGGATCATGTAGAGCGAGCCGTCGTCGAACCGCTGGTAGTCCAGCGCCGCCTTGCGGTACGTGTCGTACACCCCGAGGCTCTCCAGCAGCTTCGCGGCGTCCATCATCCGGCCCTGCTTCGCCAGTTTCTGAGCGAACGGTGTGGCGTCGGTGTCGAACAGCTCGGGCAGTTTGTCCGCCGCGGCGAGCGTCTCGTACTTCTGGATGTACGACGGCCGGTCCGGGGTCGTGATCAGGTTCAGCCTGAACCCCGGGTGGTCCTGCGCGTACTCGCCGGCCAGCTCGGTCATCGTCCGGATGACCGCGCCGTCCGCCGGGCGCGAGAGCAACCAGGAGATCTCCCGCGGCTTGACGCTGCCCGACGGGTTCACGTCCCCGGGGTCGGCGCCGCCGCTGCCGCCGCATCCGGCGACCGTGAGGGTCAGGGCGACGGCGGCCGTCACCCAGGCCGAACGGAGCACTCTCTTCATCGGCGTTCTCCTTTGTGCGGGCTTACGGGCATACGGGCTTACGGGTGTTGGCGTACGGGTGTACGGGTCTACGCGTCGGTGGTGGCGGTGCGCCGGCGCACCCGCAGGTCGCGGACCTTCACGGAGCCTTCGCCCGCGAAGACACCCAGCCGGTCGTGGGTGTCGTCGTACAGCCGGGTGCTGAGGCAGACCTGGCGGTCCAGGACGACGACGGCGATGTCGCCCTCGACGAGCACCTCGAGGACGTGGGACCCGCCGCCGAGGTCGGCGGGGCGCTCCAGTTCGAGCTGGAAGGGCACGTCGCCGGAGATCTGCCACTGGGCGTCGCCGGTGCCGCGGCGGGGCCAGCGGTCCAGGACGAGGCGGCCGCGCTTCGGCTCCAGCCGGATCCGGTAGCCGCGGTCGCCGTCCGCGCTCGCCTTGAGCAGCAGACCGCACTCGGTGGTGCCGGGGGCGATGTCCAGCTCCGCGCGCACGTAGTACTGGGCGGGCAGCGGTTCGGTGCCGACGGTGTCGGCGTAACCGTCGGAGGCGTCCAGCGCGGTGGGCGGGATGCCGGCCGGGAGCTCCTGGTCGAAGACCGCGACGATCTCCTCGGGGATCCGGAAGCCCAGGGTGCCGTCGGGATTCTGCACGGCCTCCAGCAGCGACATCGTGCCGGCCCACTGCCAGGCGCCGTCGTCGGTGCCGCCCTCGCGGGTCGCGATCCAGCCGGCGAAGACGCGGCGGCCGTTCAGCTCCGCGGACTTGGCGGCGTAGAACGCGCGGCCGTCGACGGTGTCGCGGTCCGGCACCAGCCAGGGGCCTTCGGGGCCGCGGGCCATCCGGTAGCGGGTGGTGAAGGACTCGGAGAACTCGGAGTAGACCAGGTACCACCAGTCGCCGAGGCGGAAGACCTCCGGGCACTCGTGGGTGATGTAGCGGCGCGGGTCCCAGAACGGCTCGGCGGGCGTCCAGCGCACCAGGTCGTCCGACACGCACTGGGCGATCACGCCGCGCCGGCGCTCGGGTCCGCTCAGGTGCCGGGCGGCTATCAGCATCCGCCACACGCCGTGCCGCTCGTCGCGGAAGACGTACGGGTCGCGCCAGTCGGCGCTCTCGTAGCCGGCGGGGGCGCCGAAGGTGTGCCCGGGGTGCTTGACCCAGGTGCGCGCGCCGTCGGTGCTGGTGGCGTGCGCGACCAGCTGGAGCGGCAGGCCGTCGGCGCCGGTACGGGCCGGGTTCTGCGCGGTGTAGAAGAGGTGGTGCACGCCGTCGGCGTCCCGCACCACGCTGCCGGTGTAGGCGTTGAAGTCGGCGTCGTCCGGTGTGCCGTGCGGGAGCGCGGTGCCGTGGTCCTCGAGGTTCACCAGATCGCGCGTGGTGACGAGGGACCAGGGAGTGCCGGGCTTCGGCGTCTCCCGCCGCTCGTGCAGATAGAAGAGCCGCAGCTCCCCGTCCTGCTCGAACGGGATGACATCCCCCACCCAGCCGTCGGTCGGCTGGAAGAACACACGGTGCTGCACTACGACCCCCTTGCTAAAACGTTTGAGCAGGAGCGTAAAGGTCGTGTTACATCTGGTCAAGCGTTTGAGCACGATCCGATTCCAGCCAGCGGAGGGCGACTTGCCGGAGTTGGGACGCGCCGGACCGGGTGGGAAATGGGGAGGAAATCATCGGCCGCGTGAGGAACACTCGGCGCGGCCGATGATTTCCGGTGCGCCCGCCGGTCTCACCCGGTGCAACCGACCGCAACCCTTCAGCGAGGTAGGAACATGTCAGCTGCGATACCCGACCGTCCGGCCGTGCGGACTGGCCGCACACCGATGGTGGTGCGGCTGCTCGTGCTCGCCACCTTCGTGGTCATCCTCAACGAGACCATCATGATCAACGCGATCCCGCGGCTGATGGAGTCGTTGCACGTCACCGAGCAGTCCGCGCAGTGGGTGTCCACCGCGTTCATGCTCACGATGGCCGCCGTGATCCCGGTGACAGGCTGGTTCCTGCAGCGGGTGACCACCCGCCGCGCCTACGCGATCGCGATGGGCACGTTCCTCGCGGGCACCGTCCTGTCGGCCCTCGCGCCGACCTTCGCGGTGCTGCTGGCCGGGCGCATCGTGCAGGCCGGCGGCACGGCCGTGATGATGCCCCTGCTGATGACCACGCTGATGACCGTCGTACCCGAACAGGACCGCGGCCGGGTGATGGGCAACGTCACCCTGGCGATGTCCGTCGCGCCCGCGCTCGGCCCCGCCGTGTCGGGCATCATCCTGCAGGCCGGCTCCTGGCGGCTGCTGTTCGCCGTCGTCCTGCCGATCGCGGCGGCGGTGACCGTCTTCGGGCTCCGCAAGCTGGAGGACATCGGCGAACCGCACGTCACGTCCATCGACTGGTTCAGCGTCGGCGTGGCGACCCTCGGCTTCGGCGGACTGGTGTACGGCCTGAGCCTGGTCGGCGACAGCGACCGGCGGGGGCTCGGCATCGGCATCGCGGTCGCCGGCGTCGCGGCCATCGGCGTCTTCGTGTTCCGCCAGCTGAGGCTGCAGCGCACCGGCACGCCGCTGATGGACCTGCGCACGCTGCGGCACGCCACCTTCACCCTGTCCCTGGCCGTGATGGCCATCGGGTTCCTGACGATGCTCGGCTCGATGATCCTGCTGCCGCTGTACCTGCAGAACATTCGCGGCCTCAGCCCGCTGGAGACCGGTCTGCTGGTCATGCCGGGCGGTCTGGCGATGGGCCTGCTGGGCCCGTCCGTGGGCAAGGCGTTCGACCGGTTCGGCAGCCGGCTGCTGGTGCTGCCCGGCTCGGTCGCGATCACGCTCTCCCTCGCCGGGTACAGCCAGATCTCGATGACGACGCCGTACTGGCAGATCCTGGGCCTGCACGTGCTGCTGATGGTGGGCCTGGCGGCGATGTTCACCCCGATCTTCACGCTCGGCATGGGCGCGCTGCCCCCGCAGCTGTACGCCCACGGCAGCTCGATGCTCGGCACGCTGCAGCAGGTCGCGGCGGCGTTCGGCACGGCGCTGGTGGTGACCGTGATGTCGTCCCGTACGAGCGGCCTGATCGCGGACGGCGTCGCGGCGGTCCCCGCCCAGGTGAGCGGGATGAAGCTGGGCTTCGGGGCCGCGGCCGCCCTCTCGGTGCTGACGATCGTGATCGCGGCGAGGCTGCCCCAGCGCCTTCCGGCCGCTGCCGCCCACGAGGCGCCCGACGGCCACCCGGCCGAGGACGTCCCGGTCGCGGCCAAGGAAGCCTGACCGGAGGAGACCGGACGAGCCCCGGGCGCGGTGCCGCCGGCACCGCGCCCGGGGCACGTCGGCCCCGGTGCGTCACCGGGCCGCGCGACAGCACGCCGGTGCGCCCGGCGCGCCCGGTGCGCTCGGTGCGCTCGGTGCGCCACCCTCAGACCGCCGGCGCGTGCCACATCCCCCGCCGGTGGTAGCGGGGTTCCCACAGCAGCCTGTTGAGTACGCGTACCGGCATCGGCATCCGGTCCAGGAACCGGTTGCGGTCGTCGCCTCCCATACCGTCCACGATCCACGGCACGTACACCGCCGCCCCCTTCATGCCCTGCGCCTCGCGCATGGCGGCGCCGAACGCGCGCCAGTCGGCGGGCGGCAGCACGTCCTGGATCAGCGGCAGGGCGCTCTGCTCCTCGTGCTCCAGGTGCAGCACCAGCGTCTCGCGCAGCGCCTGGACCTGCTCCACCAGCAGGGGCGCGCCGTTGCGCAACGCGTCGTCGACGACGGCCAGCAGCGGGTCGAGCCGGCCGTGCTCCTCCTCCATCTCGGCCAGCAGCTGCAGACCCTCCGCCGCGCCGCCGAGCCGGGCCTCGACCCGCGGCCACAGGGCCGTGTCCTCGACGGTGTGGTGCAGCAGCAGCTGGGCCCTGAAGTTCTCCCAGCCCGCCCGGACCCGGGGGGTGTAGGCGGTGCCGGTCAGGGCCGCGGAGAGCAGGCGGTCCAGATCGCGGCGGAAGGCGTCGTGGGTGACGTACATCATCGTGAAGTCGATCTCGGGCATGTGGGTGCTCCTGTGGGGTGCGGGGGAGGGTGAGCCGTCGCCAAGTGGCTGTGCGCCGGCCGTCATACGTGCTCCGGTTCGGCCACCGGCAGGCCGTGCGCGTCGGCCGGCGGCCCGGTGTGGCGCCTGACGAACAGGCAGGCGGCGGCGCCGGCGAGGACGACGCCGATCGCGACGCCGATCGTCGGGCCCATGGCGTCCACGAAGTCCTGACCGTCCGGCGCGCCCCCGGCGGAGGCCAGCCCGGACTGCAGCACCGCGCCGATGACGGCGCCGGCCACCACCGAACCGACCTGCCGGAGGGAGTTGTTGACGCCGGACGCGGCGCCCGACAGCCGCGCCGGCACATGGCGCATGACCTCGGTGGCCATGGGTACGAACGTGCAGCCGGCGCCCAGTCCGACCAGCCCGAGCCCGGGGGCGACGTCCGTCCAGGTGGAGCCGGCCTCGGCGGCCAGCACGATCCACCACAGTCCCGCGGCCCAGGCCAGCAGCCCGCCCATCAGGATGTACTTGCCGCCGATCCGGTCCGTGAGCGCGCCCGCGGGACCGGCCGTCACCATCGAGCCGAGTGCCATGGGAAGCAGCACGAGGCCGGACTTCAGCGCGCTGAAGCCCAGCACGGACTGCAGATAGATGGTCAGCGGCAGCAGCATGCCGACGATGCCGAACGACACGGTCACACCGACGAAGTTGATGACGCTGAAGTTGCGGTCCCTGAACAGTGACAGGGGGAGGAGGGGTTCGTTGTCCTGCCGGCTGCGCTCGTAGCCGAGGAAGCCGGCCAGCAGCAGCGCGGCCGCGCCCAGCAGCGCCCAGATCCAGCCGTTCCAGTCGTAGCGCTCCCCCTCGATCAGGGCGTACGCTAGGCAGAACAGCGCGGCGGAGGCGACGGCCGTGCTCGGCAGGTCGAGGCGGTGGCGCACCGGGCGCTGACCGCCCGGGATGATCAGCACGGCGAGCAGCAGGACGAGGGCGCCCAGCGGCAGGTTCACGTAGAAGATCCACCGCCAGTCGAGCGAGTTGATGAGGGCTCCGCCGATGATCGGGCCGAGCGCCCCCGAGATGCCGGCGACGGCGCCCCAGACGCCCATGGCCTTGCCGCGCTTGTCCGGCGGGAAGACGTCCGCGATGATCGAGAGCGTCTGCGGCATCAGCAGGGCCGCGCCGAGGCCCTGCACCGCCCGGAACGCGATCAGCTGGGTCGCGTCCTGCGCCAGCCCGCAGGCCAGGCTGGCCAGCGTGAACAGCGCCACTCCGGCGGTGAACAGGTTCCGCTTGCCGCGCAGGTCGCCGAGGCGGCCCGCGGTGATCATCAGTACGGCGAGGGCGAGGGTGTAGGCGTTGACGACCCAGAGGATCTCGTCCAGGGAGGCGTCGAGGTCCTCGGTCATGTCGGGGATCGCGATGTTCACGATCGTGAGGTCCAGCAGGGTCATGAAGAACCCCAGCGACAGGGCGATCAGGATCGCCCAGGGGTTGCCGTGGAGCCGCCTCAGTCTGTTCAGCATGCGTCTTCTCTCCGGATCCGGCCGGGCCACTGGTGGTGTGCCCGGGCTTACGGAACCCAGGAGCGACGGGACGGTCCGGGGTGTGACAGCGGCCGCGGCGGATGAGACATGGACCACACGGCGGCCCACGACGTCACACTCCGGAGATCGGATCGCTCTTGCTCGTGAGTGCGGGAGCGGCCGGTGACGCCGCCCGGCGCCGCCGTACGGAGAGTCAGCCGCCGCCCGTGGCGGTGCGAAGCGAACGACCGGAGGGATGCCATGCCGGACAGCCCGGCGCCGGAGACGTCAGAGCCGACCGAGGTCTTCCTGGGCCATCGGGAGCTGCTGTTCTCGATCGTCTACAACATGCTCGGCAGCGTCGCCGACACCGAGGACGTCCTGCAGGAGACGTGGCTGTCCTGGGCCGGGCGGCGGCCCGGGACGATCACCAATCCGCGCGCCTACCTGGTGCGGATCGCCGTCAACCACGCCCTGGCCCGGCAGGCCGCCGTGCGCCGCCGCCGGGAGTCGTACGTCGGTCCGTGGCTGCCCGAGCCGCTGGCGACCGACGAGGCGCCGGACGCCGCCGAGCCGGCCCTGCGCGGCGAGTCGGTGGGGATGGCGCTGCTGGTGATCCTGGAGACCCTGACCCCGCTGGAGCGGGCGGTGTTCGTGCTCAACGAGGTGTTCGGCTACACGCACCCGGAGATCGCCGGGATGCTGGGCCGCACCCCCGCCGCGGTCCGCCAGCTCGCGCACCGCGCCCGCGGCCACGTGCACGCGCGCCGCCCGCGCTACCCGGCCCATCCCCGGGTGCAGGAGGAGGCCACGCGGCGGTTCGTGGAGGCCGCGCTGGGCGGTGACGTCGAGGCGCTGATGCGGATCCTCGCGCCCGACGTGACGGTGTGGACCGACGGCGGCGGCAAGGCCCGCGGCACGGCGCTGCGCCCGGTGCGCGGCCGCGAGAAGGTGACGCGGATACTCACGGGCTACGCGGGTCGCCGCCGGGAGGGCTTCGAGGTGCGGTACCGCACGGTCAACGGGGACCCGTCGGCGGTGGTGTTCGCCGACGACGCGCCGATCGCGGTCATGGTGATGGACCTGACCCCGGACGGCGAGCAGGTCTCCGACGTGTACATCGTGCGCAATCCCGACAAGCTCGGCGGACTGCGGGACGACGCGGCCTCCGGCGCACCGGACGCGGCACCGGACGAGGGGGGCGGACAGGGATGACAGCCCGCCGCGGGCCGGGCTAAACACGGCGCCGTCAGGCTCACTTCATCGGGGTAACTCCGGCCTCCGTACGCGTTGAACGGGGCGCACCGGCCAATGCTGTCCTCTGCACCCTCGCGAAGGAGAGCCCGCCCGATGACCGCTGAGACCAGCCCGGCAGCGCCGCCGGACCCGACCCGTCAGTCCAGCCTCGACACCGCGGCCGCCCGCAACCTCGCCACCACGACCAAGTCCGCCCCGCAGATGCAGGGGAAGTCCTCCCGGTGGCTGCTGCGGGCACTGCCCTGGGTGGAGGTCGGCGGAGGCACCTACCGGGTGAACCGCCGGCTGACCCACACCGTCGGAGACGGGGTCGTCGAGTTCGTCCAGGACGGCGGACGCGTCCGGGTCATCCCCCGGGAACTCGGCGAACTGGCCCTGCTGCGCGGCTTCGACGACCTCGAGGTGCTGACCGCGATCGCCGACCGGTGCGTCCAGCGCGACTTCCGCGCCGGCGAGGTGCTGGCCGAGCGCGGCGCGCCCGCCGAGCAGATCCATCTGATCGCCCACGGCCGGATCGGCCAGACCGCCGCCGGCAAGTACGGCGAGGAGGTCCACGGCCCGGTACTCGCCGACGGCGACCGGTTCGGTGAGAGCGCCCTGATGGACGCCGACGCCGTCTACGACCACACCGCCGTCGCCGAGACCGCCGGCACCCAGCTCACCCTGTCCCGCGCCGACTTCGCCGCCGTACTGGCCGCCGCACCCGGCCTCCAGGCGCACCTCGAACAGCTCCGCTCGGTGCCCCGCCCCCGGCAGAACCGCCACGGCGAGGCGGACATCGCGATGTCCGCCGGCCACGCCGGAGAAGTGGAGCTGCCGAGCACGTTCGTGGACTACGAGCTCCATCCGCGCGAGTACGAACTCTCCGTCGCGCAGACCGTGCTGCGCGTCCACACCAGGGTCGCGGACCTCTACAGCGAGCCGATGAACCAGACCGAGGAGCAGCTCAGGCTCACCGTCGAGGCGCTGCGCGAGCGCCAGGAGCACGAGCTGGTCAACAACCGGGAGTTCGGTCTGCTCCACAACGCCGCGTTCAAACAGCGGATCCAGACCCACTCCGGCCCGCCCACCCCGGACGACCTGGACGAGCTGCTCTGCCGGCGCCGCGGCACCAAGGTCTTCCTCGCCCACCCCCGGACGATCGCGGCGATCGGCCGGGAGTTCAACGCCCGCGGGCTCTATCCGGCCCACGTCGACCTCGGCGGACAGCAGGTCCCGGCCTGGCGGGGGGTCCCCATCCTGCCCTGCAACAAGATCCCCATCGGCAGGGACAGCACCAGTTCGATCCTCGCCATGCGCACCGGCGAGGACAACGAGGGCGTCGTCGGCCTGCGCCGGACCGGGCTGCCCGACGAGTACGAGCCGGGGCTGTCGGTGCGCTTCATGGGCATCAGCGAGCAGGCGATCACCTCGTACCTGGTCAGCACCTACTACTCCGCCGCCATCCTGGTCCCGGACGCGCTCGGCGTACTGGAGAACGTGCAGATCGCCCGCAGGCGCGACTAGGGGAGAGCCAGGGATGCCCGAGCCAGACGAACTCATCGCGCAGGACCCCGCCGAGCAGCGGCAGCCTGCCCAGGCCCTCGCCCAGCTCCTGTCCGGCCCCACCGGCCTCGGCACGGCAAGCCTGCACCTGGCCCCGCGGGCCCGTCCGCCGGTCGAGGAGCCCGGCGCACCCGAGCCGGGCGACCCGGTCCCGGGCCTCTACCACCACCCGGTGGCGGAACCCGACCCGGCCCGGGTCGCGGAGGTCGGCCGCAGGATCAAGACCTGGGCGGTCGACGAGGTCCAGGCGTATCCCCCGGAGTGGGAGGACCAGTTCGACGGCTTCTCTGTCGGCCGCTACATGGTCGCCTGCCATCCGGACGCCCCCACCGACGACCACCTGATGATCGCCGCCCGGCTGATGGTCGCCGAGAACGTGCTGGACGACCGCTACTGCGAGGACCACGGCGGATCGCCCGTCGGCCTCGGCGGCCGGCTCCTGCTGGCGCACACGGCTCTCGATCCGCTGCACACCACGCAGGAGTACGAGCCCGCGTGGGCCGGGTCGCTCCGGTCGGACGCCCCCCGGCGCGCGTACAGCTCCGCCATGGCGTACTTCCTCCACGCGGCCACCCCCTCCCAGGCGGACCGGTACCGGCACGACATGGCCCGGCTGCACCTCGGCTACCTCGCGGAGGCCGCCTGGGCGCAGACGGACCACATGCCCGAGGTGTGGGAGTACCTGGCGATGCGCCAGTTCAACAACTTCCGCCCCTGTCCCACCATCACCGACACCGTCGGCGGCTACGAACTCCCCGCGGACCTGCAGGCCCAGCCGGCCATGCAGCGGGTCATCGCCCTCGCCGGCAACGCCACCACCATCGTCAACGACCTGTACTCCTACACCAAGGAGCTGGCCGGTCCCGGCCGGCACCTGAACCTGCCCGTGGTGATCGCCGACCGCGAGGGCCTCTCCGACCGGGAGGCGTACCTGAAGGCCGTCGAGGTCCACAACGAGCTGATGCACGGGTTCGAAGCCGAGGCCGCCGCCCTGGCCGCCGCCTGCCCCGCCCCGGCCGTGCTGCGCTTCCTGCGGGGAGTGGCCGTATGGCTCGACGGCAACCACTACTGGCACCGGACCAACACCTACCGCTACAGCCTGCCCGACTTCTGGTAAGGACGGATCTTTCTGTGAGCACCACCGAGCACGCCGCCATCGCCGAGCCCACCACCGCCCGCAACGCCTCCGCCGTGGTCCCCGCCCCGGCGTCGCCCTACCAGGGGGACATCGCCCGCTACTGGGACCAGGAGGCCAGGCCCGTGAACCTGCGGCTCGGCGACGTCGACGGGCTCTACCACCATCACTACGGCATCGGCGACGTGGACCGCGCGGCCCTGGGCGCGGCCTCCGACAGCGAGTACGAGAAGAGGCTGATCGCCGAACTGCACCGCCTCGAATCGGCGCAGGCCGAGGTCCTCCTGGACCATCTGGGCGCCGTCGGCGCCGGCGACACGGTCGTGGACGCGGGCTGCGGCCGGGGCGGCTCGATGGTCATGGCGCACCAGCGGTTCGGCTGCTCAGTCGAGGGCGTCACCCTCTCCGCCAAGCAGGCCGACTTCGCCAACGGCCGCGCCCGCGACCTGCGGATCGAGGACCGCGTCCGGGCCCGCGTGTGCAACATGCTCGACATGCCCTTCGGGACGGGGCAGGCCGCCGCGTCGTGGAACAACGAGTCGAGCATGTACGTCGATCTGCCCGACCTCTTCGCGGAGCACTCCCGGATCCTGCGGGCCGGCGGCCGCTACGTGACCATCACCGGCTGCTGGAACCCGCGTTACGGCCAGCCCTCGAAGTGGGTCTCCCAGATCAACGCGCACTTCGAGTGCAACATCCACTCCCGCCGCGAGTACCTGCGCGCCATGGCCGACAACCGCCTCGTGCCGAACGCGGTCGTCGACCTGACCGCCGCGACCCTGCCCTACTGGGAGCTGAGGGCCACGTCGTCCCTGGTCACCGGGATCGAGGAGGCGTTCATCAACTCGTACCGGGACGGGTCCTTCCAGTACCTCCTGATCGCCGCCGACCGCGTCTGATCCGGCGGCCGGTGCTCACGCGCGCGGGCCACCGGCGCTCACGCCGGACGGGGGCTGGACGGGGCGAGGCTCCGCTCCAGCCCCCGCCGGACCGCGAGCGTGGCGATCAGTCAGCGCGCCACGCGGTAGCGGAGGTACGCGACCTGCGACGTCAGAGCCCGGGTCTCCACGAGGGCGAGATCCACCCGGCGCTCATCCCGCGGGAAGTACGGAATGCCACCGCCGACCAGCACCGGATACACGACGGTCCGGTACTCGTCGATCAGACCAAGTGCGGACGCCTCGGCGGCGAGCGTCGCGCCGCCGATCGCGATCTCGCCCTCTCCCGGCTCGGCCCGCAACCGCTCGATCTCCTCCGCCAGTCCGCCGGACGCGAGGCGGGCGCTGCCCTGCACCGCCGCCAGCGTGCGGGAGAACACCACCTTGGGCAGCGGGTTCCACAACGAGATCCACTCGCGCTGCGCGTCGTCGAGCCCGGGATCCTGGGCGGCGGTCTCCCAGTACAGCATCGTCTCGTACAGCCGCCGCCCCATCACGTGGACGCCGACCCCCCGGATCTCCTCGATCCAGAAACGGAAGACGTCGTCGTCGGGCTCCGACCAGTTGAAGTCGCCGTCCGGTCCGACGATGTAGCCGTCCAGTGAGACGTTCATCGAATAGGTCACGCTGCGCATTGGGCCTCCTCCTCGGTCAGGGCTATCGACAGTACGACCGCCGAAGGCCGCGGAACTGATCGCGACTCGCGGGGTTCCCCGGCCGGTCGACCGGCGAGGCTACCGCGCGAGGCGGTTCGCGCTGCCGGGTCGACGCCCTTCGCCCTTGTCGTATCGTCCGGCGATCGCTCGTTTCGCCGGATGCGGTGATGTCGCGCGGTTGACCGGTGTGGTCCTGCGGGGGAGTTGTACGCGGGACCTAGCGTGATCGCGTTGCGGCGCGCTGGGCCGCCTGGCGAGGGGGCTCATGAGCGTGTGGCAGGCGGTCTTCTGGGGTGCGGTGTCCTCCGCCACGCTGTATCTGGGGCAGGCCCTCGCCAAGCCCATGGCCGGCGCTGCCCGGGCCACCGGCCTGGTCATGGCGTTCGGCGCCGGCACCCTGCTCAGCGCCGTGGCGTACGAACTGATCCCGGCGTCGAACTTCGGCGACGGCCTGAAGATCGGGGCCGGGGTGCTGCTGGGCGCCGCGGTGTACCTGGTCTGCGACGCCGTGATCGACCGCCGCGGCGGCACCGACCGGCAGCGCATCGCGGACGCCTCCGCGGGCGGTTCCGGCGCGGCGATGTTCCTGGGCGCCCTGCTCGACGGCGTACCCGAGGCCTTCATCCTCGGTCTGGGACTCGCCCTCGGCGGCGCCGTCAACCTGGCCTTCCTCGTCGCCATCGCCGTCTCCAACATCCCCCAGGGGATCGCCGGCACGGCCAGCCTCCGGGCGGCCGGGTACAGCGGGCGCACCGTCTTCACGATGTGGACCTGGCTGACGGTCGGCTGCGCCGCCACCGCGGGCGTCGGCTATGTGTTCGCGGACCAGTTGCCGGCGCAGGGGGTGTACGCGGAGGCGTTCGCGGCGGGGGCGGTGCTGACCATGCTGACCGACTCGATGATGCCGGAGTCCTTCCGCCATGGCGGCCGGCTCGCGGGCCTGGCCACCGTCGTGGGCTATCTGACCGCCGCGGCACTCACCTTCGCCCAGTAGGCGCGGCGTGCGGTGACGCTGTGGCGCCGGAGCCCCACGACGGGCTGCTCCGGCGCCGGAGCGGTACGCCGTCAGGCCAGGGTGAGCGTCAGCACCGCGGAGTACGCGCCGGGCGGCGTGAACCGCGGCACGTCCACCGACAGACCGGCGTCGACCGTGAACTCCCCGCCCGTGAAGGGCCCGTCGGCGGCCGACGCCAGAGTCGCCCCCGAGCCGCCGACCGGCCCGGGCGACCCCGGCACGCATACGCTGGGGCTGCCCGGCGCGGCCGCGCAGGCCGGTGTCCAGCTCAGCCTCCCGGCGTCGATGCTTGCCGTGCCCGGCCCGGCGAAGTCGGTGACGCTGCCGGTCAGGGACCACCCCGTCGTACCGCCGCGGTAGTCCTTGACGGTGACCGTCCGCAGACCGCCCGTGGACGGGCCGCCGGTGCCGAAGTCGACCGGCGAGAACGTGACGGTGTCCCCGGCCTGGGTCATGGACAGGGCGCCGTCCGTGACGGACGCGTCGACGCGCTGGCTCAGCGGCGGCACTTCGGCGATGAGGCGGTACGCGGCCGGGCCCGCACCCTTCGCCGGATCCCAGGCCGTGCCCTCGAACGCGACGATGCCGACGGTCGCCGGGTCGTTGATCCGGGGCCGGAAGGTGAAGGTGCCCGTGGACGTGGACTTGGCGGTGATGCGGTCCGCCGTCGGCACGGCGCCGTTCCAGCCGGCCACCGTGACGTCGGCACCCGGGCTGAAGCCGGCGCCCGTGACGGTCACGCGCTCTCCGGCCTTCCCGAAGGCGGCGCTGAGGGTGATGGCCCGGGTGTTGACCGGGTCCCCGCCGTCCGTCGCGGTGACCGTCCCGGAGACGGGGGCGGGCGGGTCGGTCACCGTGCACGGGGTGTCCAGCTCGAGGAGGTAGCTGGTGTGGATGTTGTAGTCGCCGGGCGACAGCCTGATCTCGCCCGGCGCGGTGACCGTGAAGGTGCCGGTCATCTCGAACGGCGGGAACGCCCCGAGGCCCGGCACCGGCGCGTTCTTCCTCGGGCCGGCGACGGTGAGGGAGCCGGTCTGGGCCCCGGTCAGCGTGACCGTGCCGGTGGGCGTCATGATGTCGGCGGGCAGCGCGACGTCGACCGGATTGCCGGCCGCCGGGCTGAGCACCTTGTACGTCACCGTGACGGTGTCGCCCACCTCGGGCGCGGGGTCGTCGACGGTGATCTCGGCGGTCGTGGTGCCGTCGATGGGCGGGAGACCGGCGATGGCCGGCGGTACGCAGTGCGTCGGGAAGTCGACCGCCACCGACGCGGTCCCGTACGCGGCGGCGGAGGGGGCGAGGAGCCCACCCCCGGCAAGCGGAAGGGCGACCACCCCCAGCACCGCGGTCCAACGGCGTCGCCGGCCGGTGCGTCTGCGCCCCGGTGAACGCGGGATTGCCATGTTCGCCCCCTCCTGCGGGTGGGGGCACAGCGGCTCACGGGTCCGGCTGTGCCCACGGGCGGCCATTGACGATCGCCGGGTGAAAGAAGTCAAGACAGCCGAAACGACGGATCTGATGAAGCGTCAGATTGCCCGGTCGAACCCGCCCCACATGCTCACCGAATGACAAAACACCAGCTGGCGGCAGCCGCGTGCCACCTGCACGGCCTCCGACGGGGGGTCCCCGAGGCCCCGCTACTCCGCGATGCCCCGCGTCAGCACCACCACCGTGACGAACCGGCGGAACAGCCGCAGCGGGTCCTCGTCCGTCAGATGGACGACCGTCGCCTCGTCGCTGTCGCGTTCCACGCCCTCGATCCAGTGTGCCATCTCCGCGAGGTCGGGGTTGCGGAAGCGGACCGTCAGGGTGGCCGGGAGGGTGATCTGCGGCGGCCGGGCGTGCTCCAGGGTCTCCACCGCCGTGCGCGCGGCCTGCTCGATGACGGCGCAGGCGTCGTCGGGGTGCAGGCTGTCGGCGGCGAAGCGGTTGAGGGACTCCTTCACCACCGCGGTGGCGACGCCCGGGCTGTACGGCCTCATCTCCTCGGCGGTGGCGCGGTCGCCGGTGATGAGTACGACCGGGACACCCACTCCCAGGGCGGCCAGGGAGTTGATGCCGCTCTCCCCGGCGATCACGCCGTTCAGCCGCACCTCGCTGATGGCCAGGGGGTTGTAGGTGTGCGACAGCGCCGCCCCCGGGCACGACATCGAGCCGTGGTAGGAGACGAAGAAGACCCCGTCGAAGGTCTCGTCCAGACCCTGCATCATGTACAGCGGCTTGTGCCGCCCGGACAGGTACCGGGCCCGGCCGGCGAGCTGCTCGGGGCGCAGATTGGCCATCCGGCCGTGCGAGTCGTTCACGAGGAACCGCCGCGCTCCGCCGGCCTGCGCGCCGGTGATCGCCGCGTTGACCTCGCGCTGCAGTAGACCGCGGTAGTGCTCGTAGTCGCCCGCACCGGGCCGGCACTGGTCCCAGTCCACGACGCCCGCCGTGCCCTCCATGTCGGAGGAGATGAAGATCTTCATGCTCTGCGCTCCCTGCCTAGACCCCGGGCCGCCGTCATGGCCAACCACGATCGCGTGCCTACGACGCCGACCGGCAGGTTACGTCCCGAACCCCCGGATCCCGAGACGCGGGGTCCGGGACGTGCGGTCAGCCCGGGGCGGTGCGTCCTGGAGTGGATCAGTCGCCCCGAGGGCAGACCCTAACTCTCCCTCGCCGTCGCTCAGTTACGGCGAAGGGGGGACCGGCCGCCCGCCTGGGCGCTGGTTATAGTGGCCGCGGGTGGAGTGTCGGAGGGCGGGGGCATGTCGGCGGAGGTCGGGAATTTCGATCGGCTGCTCGAGCCGTTCCGGACGGAGCTGCTGGCGTACTGCTACCGGATGCTCGGCTCGGCCCATGACGCGGAGGACCTGGTCCAGGACACGTTCCTGAGGGCGTGGCGGGCACGGGAGCAGTACGACGAGACGCGCGCCTCTCTGCGCACCTGGCTGTACCGGATCGCGACGAACGTCTGCCTGACGGCCTTGGACGTCCGCGGCCGCCGGCCGCTGCCGTCGGGGCTGGTGGCGGCCTCCGACCCGCTCGGGCCACTGGTGCGGGGCGAGAACGCCGTCTGGCTGCAGCCGTTGCCGGACGCGTTGCTGGACGCGGGTGATCCGGCCGCTGCCGCGGTCGACCGCAGCAGTCTGCGGTTGGCGTTCGCCGCCGCCCTGCAGCACCTGTCGGCGCGTCAGCGCGGCGTGCTGATCCTGCGTGACGTGCTCGGCTTCTCCGCGTCCGAGGCGGCCCAGATCCTCGGCGCCACCGTCGCCTCGGTGAACAGTTCCCTGCATCGGGCGCGTACCCGGGTGCAGGACGTCGAGGCCCGGCCGGAACGCCTCGCCGAGCCGTCCGCGGCCGAGCAGCGCGCCTGGGTCGAGCGGTACATGAAGGCGTTCGAGCGGGCCGACGTCGAGGGCCTCAAGCGGCTGCTGACCGAGGACGTCATCATGGAGATGCCGCCGATGATCAACTGGTTCGCCGGCCCGGACAACTACGGCCTGTTCATGGAGTGGGTCTTCCAGGCGGCCGGAACAAACTGGCGTCTGGCCGCGGTCGCGGCCAACGGCCAGCACGGGTTCGCCGCCTACCGACGCGTCGGCGACCACTACGAGCTGCACACCCTGCAGATCTTCACCGTCACCGCCGAGGGCATCAGCCGCAACTCGGTGTTCCAGGACTCCGAGGTCTTCGCCTCCTTCGGTCTGGCCACCGCACTGGACCCCGGAGAATTCCCGGCCGCGGACGCGAACAGTTCCGGCCCGGCCGCCGGTATGTACTGACGAGTTCGCCGGAGCGCCCGGCGAACCGCTCATAAGGGAGACCTTCGATGTCAGACAACCGCGCGGCAGACACGGCCGCCATCCAGGCCGTTCTGGTCGCCTCCTACAAGGCCTGGGAGGCCGGCGACGCCGACGCCATGGTCGCCGACTACACCGCGGACGCGACCGCCATCATGACCGGCTCACTGCGCGACAGCCGCGACGCCATCCGCGCCAGCATGGCCCTGGCCTTCGACGGACCCCTCAAGGACACCTCGACCCACAACAAGCAGCTCAGCCTGCGCTTCGTGGGCCAGGACGCCGCGATCGTCATCAGCGAATCCGGCATCCTGTTCCCCGGCCAGACCGAGGTACCGGACGCGGCCAAGGTGAACGCGACCTGGGTCCTCGAGAAGCGAGCCGGCCAGTGGCGGATCGCCGCCTACCACAACAGCCCAGTGCAGGCGCCCGGGAACTGAGCCCCTTGCCATAACCGATTGAAGACCACGTGAAGCCTCTGAAGGAGAAGGCCCCAGCACGAGGCCGACGACACAGGGGCTTCACGCCATCGCCTCACGACCACCGGTCGGCCCCGCCGCAAACCAAAAGCGCGGATCGTGACCGATGAGTCACAACCCGCGTCTGATGTGTGCGTAAGAACGTGTCCGAGGGGGGACTTGAACCCCCACGCCCGATAAAGGGCACTAGCACCTCAAGCTAGCGCGTCTGCCATTCCGCCACCCGGACCTGGGTCGCCGCCCCGGAGCCCTGCTCCCTGGCGACGCGGTAAACCATAGCAAAGGAATCCGGGTGTGGATCACCAGCCCTTGGGCTCCGCGTGGGCGGGAGGCAGGATGGGGGCGTACCAGCGATTCCAGGAGGCAGTGTGAGCCAGACGGCGGAGCCGGGCCGTGCCGTGCGCGGCGAGGACGAGGTCGTGGAGCTGTGCCGCGATCTGATCAGGATCGACACCAGCAACTACGGCGACCACTCGGGGCCGGGCGAGCGGACCGCCGCCGAGTACGTCGCGGAGAAACTGGCCGAGGTGGGGCTGGAGCCCCAGATCTTCGAGTCGCACCCGGGGCGCGCCTCCACCGTCGCCCGGATCGAGGGCGAGGACCCGTCGCGGCCCGCGCTCCTCATCCACGGGCACACGGACGTCGTGCCCGCGAACGCGGCGGACTGGACGTACGACCCCTTCTCCGGCGAGATCGCCGACGGATGCGTTTGGGGGCGCGGCGCGGTCGACATGAAGGACATGGACGCCATGACCCTCGCCGTCGTACGCGACCGGCTGCGGTCGGGGCGTAAGCCGCCGCGCGACATCGTGCTGGCCTTCCTCGCCGACGAGGAGGCGGGCGGCACCTACGGGGCGCGGCATCTGGTGGACAACCACCCCGATCTCTTCGAGGGCGTGACCGAGGCGATCGGCGAGGTCGGCGGGTTCTCCTTCACCGTCAACGAGGACGTGCGGCTCTACCTCATCGAGACCGCCCAGAAGGGCATGCACTGGATGCGGCTCACCGTCGACGGGACGGCCGGCCACGGGTCCATGACCAACAACGACAACGCCATCACCGAGCTGAGCGAGGCCGTCGCCCGCCTCGGCCGGCACAAGTTCCCGGTGCGGCTGACCAAGTCGGTACGGGGCTTCCTCGACGAACTGGGCGACGCGCTCGGCG
Source organism: Streptomyces sp. NPDC051940 (assembly GCF_040680895.1). Lineage (NCBI taxonomy): Bacteria > Bacillati > Actinomycetota > Actinomycetes > Kitasatosporales > Streptomycetaceae > Streptomyces > Streptomyces sp. NPDC051940. The sequence continues at coordinate 172,204 of NZ_JBFAXR010000003.1, forward strand.
TCGAGCTCGACCCCGAGGACATGGACGCCACCCTCGCCAAGCTGGGCGGCATCGCCCGGATCATCGGCGCCACCCTGCGCAACACCGCCGCGCCCACCATGCTCGGCGCCGGCTACAAGGTGAACGTCATCCCCGGGCAGGCCACCGCGCACGTCGACGGAAGGTTCCTGCCGGGGTACGAGGAGGAGTTCCTGGCGGACCTCGACCGCATCCTCGGCCCGCGCGTCAGGCGCGAGGACGTGCACGCCGACAAGGCGCTGGAGACGAGCTTCGACGGGGCGCTGGTGGAGGCCATGTCCGCCGCGCTGCGGGCGGAGGACCCGATCGCCCGGGCCGTGCCGTACTGCCTGTCGGGCGGGACGGACGCGAAGTCCTTCGACGATCTGGGCATCCGGTGCTTCGGCTTCGCGCCGCTCAAACTGCCGCCGGAGCTGGACTTCGCCGGGATGTTCCACGGCGTGGACGAGCGGGTGCCGGTCGACGGGCTGCAGTTCGGGGTGCGGGTGCTGGACCGCTTCCTCGACGCCTGCTGACCCCGCCTGACCGTGCTTCGCGGGGGGCGTGTGCGCACCAGGCCGCGCCCCTCGCAGAGAGTAATCGGATGCTCGTACGTAAACGGACTGGATTGGGTGAATACCACCATAGGCTCGTAGCTTGATTGGTCCTTCTTCGTTTCTCCAGGGTGCAGTCCGCGGCTGGGACTGCACCGTCAACGAGGAGGAACAATGATCAAGAAGGTTGTCGCTACCGCGGCCGCCACTGGTGGCCTGGTGCTCGCGGGTGCGGGCCTGGCGACCGCCCACTCCGGTGCTCAGGGTGCCGCCGTGCACTCCCCGGGCGTCGTGTCCGGCAACGTCATCCAGGCGCCGATCCACGTCCCGGTGAACGTCTGCGGGAACACCATCAACGTCATCGGGCTGCTGAACCCCGCCTTCGGCAACACCTGCGTCAACAAGTGACGTTGTGCCTGAACCCGTGAGGGTCTGACCTGGCCGGCCCCGGAGTGCACAGTCGTACTCCGGGGCCGGCCGGGTATCCGGCGGCCGGACAGCGAACCGGCCGCACTCCAGCAAGGTAAGTAAGGCAGGGAACAACCCATGCGACATGTCGCAAGGAAGAGCCTGATCACGGTGGCGGCCGCGGGCGGCGTGCTGGCCGTGACGGGCGGAGCCGCGCTCGCGGACTCCGGTGCCGACGGCACCGCCTCGAACTCGCCGGGCGTCGGCTCCGGCAACGTCGTGCAGGTGCCTGTCAGCGTTCCGGTCAACGTCTGCGGCAACACCGTGAACGTGATCGGTCTGCTCAACCCCGCGAGCGGCAACGAGTGCACCAACAGCAGCGGCGGCAAGACCGCCGGCGGCGGGGCGAGCGCCGAGGGCAAGACCAAGGGATCGCCCGGCGTCGGCTCCGGCAACACCGTGCAGGTGCCCGTCGACGTCCCCGTGAACGTCTGCGGGAACACGGTCAGCGTCGTCGGTATCGGCAACGCGGCGACGGACAACGCGTGCGAGAACAAGTCGCACGGCCACAAGAAGCCGCCGACCCCCGAGTACCCGCCGGAGAACCCGCCCGGCAACCCCCCGGGGAACCCGCCCGGCAAGCCGGGGACGCCGGACAAGCCGAAGACCCCGGACACCCCCGACACGCCTGGCGACGAGACGCCGAAGCCCAAGCCCGAGCCGCAGACCGGGCGCTCCGGCAAGCCCGTGGGTGAGCTCGCGCAGACCGGTGGCGGTTCCGCTCTCGGCGTGGCGCTGCCCGCCGCCGGCGGACTCCTGCTCGCCGGCACCGTGCTCTACCGGCGTGCCCGCGCGGCGGCCTGATCCGCCGACGGGATGCCACCAGCGCACGCCCGTGGGGCGGGCCGCCCTGTCCGGCGGCCCGCCCCACGGCACGTCACCAGGTCGCTCTGACCTGGCGGATGATCCTTCGTCGCAGCCGCACCTTGCGGCTGCCGTCCGGGAACAGACGCAGCCGGTGCAACTCCCAGTGTCCGTACTCGGCGTGGTCGGTCAGCAGGCGGGTCGCCGCGTTGCGGGAAACCCCGCGCGGCACGTACACATCACGAAACTCGTATTCCGGCATCGCATCCATTGTGCGGAATGGGCCCCAGTACGGATAGCGTCTGCACTATGTCTGATGCTGCGCAGCCAGCCGCTGCCGAGGTACGCGCCGCCGCGGAGGCGTTGAAAGCCGCGATCGACCGCCATCTGGCGGCCGTCGAGGAACGTTCGGGGGACAACGACCCCCAGGTCACAGACGCCTTCGAGGCGCTGGCCGCGGCAGCCGAGGCGTACGACGAGGTGCTCTACGACGTCCACGACGAGGTCACGCCCTTCGAGATCCCGGGCAGCGACCAGTTGCCGGCCTACGCCGGGCCCGACGAACCGCGCGGGCTGAGCGTCCTGATCCGGCGGGACTACGCCGTGGTCGACACCCACCGGCTGCTCGCCCAGGCGCAGCGCATCGCCGAGCTCGATCCGGACGCGGCGGAGTCCGACTCCGCGGACGCGGCGGGAGTCGTGGGCAGCAACCTCACCGCGGCCGTCGGGGTGCTGTTCGGCGAGTACGAACCCGACGAGATCGCCGCCCGGCATCTGGAGTTCGGCCTGGCCGAGGGCGACTCCACGGTCTGGGTGGTCGCGGAGGAGGAGCCCTCGGATCCGGGGGAGTGGCTCTCGGCGCCCTTCGACCAGGCGGATCCGGAGCAGGTGATCTGCAGGTTCGACGTGAGCGCGGCGTTCGACGAGGAACTCGAGCTCGACGAGGAGGACCTCGACGAGGAGGACGAGGACGAGGACGAGATGGACCTCCTCGACGGGGACGACGACGAGCTGGAGACCATCGACCGGTGACCGCCCGCCGAGGCGGAACCGACCGGTGACCGCCCGGCATGGCGGCACAGCGGCCTGGACCACGTCCGGGCCGGCACAGGGGCCCGGACGTGCGTCCGGGCCCCTTCGCGTCACTCCGCCGCCGCCTCCTGCGGGGTCAGCAGCGTGCGCAGCCGCGTCGTACGCTCCCGGGCCGGCGTCTGGGCGATCGCCTGGGCCAGCGCGGGGCCGGCGCCGTGGACGACCGAGAGATGCCGCTCACCCCGGCTGAACGCCGTGTACGCCCAGGCCCGGGTGAGCTCCCGGCCCGCGTCACCCGGCACCACGGCCACCGCCGCCGGCCAGCGCCGGCCCGCGGCCTGCTCCGCCGTGAGCGCCCAGGCGTGGCGCACCGTGCGGGGCACCAGGCGGGGGCTGACCACCGGGGCCGAACCGTCCTCGCCGTCCAGCCGCAGACCCTCCTCGTCGGCGCCGCGCACCCGGGCGAGCAGGGTACGGCCGGGACCCGTGCCGTAGAGCACCCGGTCGCCCGGGTCGAAGCCGCCGAACTTGCCCGGGCCGGGGTTCAGCCGCGCCTTCAGGGCCTCGTTGAGCGCGCGGGTGCCCACCGCGCCACCTGGGCCGACGGTGATGACCTGCGTCTGCTCGGCTGGTACGCCCAGGGCGCGCGGCACCGAGTCGGCGACCAGCTGGACCGTGCGCAGCACCGCCTCGTCGGCGTCGCGCACCTGGACGATCACGACCTCCTTGCCGGGGGCGTCGACCTCCGCCAGCTCGCCGATGCCGATGCCGGAGACCAGCTCGCCGATCGGGCCCGGGTCGGGGGTGCGGGAGGCCACCTGGGGGCAGACCTTCGCCGCGGTGAGATCCGCGAACACCCGGCCGGGGCCGGTCGACTGCAGCGCCGCGGGGTCACCGCTGAGGACGAGGCGTACGCCGTCGGGCAGCGCCTCGACAAGCGCCGCGGCGGCCTCCACGTCCAGCTGCGGGGCGTCCAGGACGACCAGCAGGTCGAGCGGCAGCAGGCCCTCCTCGTCCCGTCCCGGGCCCTCGGTGCCGTCCAGCAGTCCGGCCAGGGTCACGGCGGCGGGGTGGAGCCCCGGCGTGCCGCCGTCGGGAGCGCCCGCCGTGTCACCGACGGGTGCGCTGCCGTCGGGTGCACCCAGCAGCGCCGCCGCCTGCTGCCGGCCGGCAGGTGTGTAGGCGGCCGTGTACGCCCGGAGCCCGAGCGTGAGAGCCGCGGCGGTCAGCGCCACGGGCTCGGCGCGGGCCGCGTCGCCGCCGGTGTGCAGCACCAGGCCGTGCTCGGCTGACGCCCGGATCAGCTCGCCCGCCGACGGGCTGGGGGCGGCCACGGCCACGGCCTCCCAGGCCGCCGCCCCGCCGGCCGTCCGGTCGTCCTCCGGACGGAACGTGGTCCGCACCCGGGCCAGTCCGTCCGCGAGGCTCTCCTCGGCGAGGGCGTAGCGGTCGAGGCCCAGCAGGATCCGCGTGGGCGGCTCCTCGCCCTCGGCCGCGGGCTCGCCCAGCACCTCGTGGAAGACCAGCACCGCACCCTCGCCGATGGCGGTGTCCAGCGCGGCCGCGGCGTCCGGCACGGCGTACTGCGCGAGGGCCTTGCCCAGGACGCCGCTCTCCAGCGCGGTGTGTCCCTTGCGCGCGGCCTGCTCCAGCAGCCGGCCCACGAGCGCCAGCGCGCGGCGGGGGTCGTCGGGACCGCAGTCGCCGCCCAGCAGCGCACGGGCGAAGCCGTCGGCGTTGTCGGGCGTGACACCCGGCACGGCCAGCAGCTGCCACGGGTCGGTGCGCAGGACCTCCGCGGCGCCCTCGCCAAGGGTTTCGCCGACGCGTTCGGCGAGCGCCTCGGGGGCGCCGCCCGCGGCGAGCACCTCGCGGATGGCGCCGAGCGCGTCCGCGTCCACGGGCCGCGGCTGCCCGGCCTCCGGGCTGCGCCCGGGCGGGGGCACGGACGGCGCCGCGGACGCCGGGGCCGGGGCACGGCGGGCCGCGGACCTGGGGGCCTCGGCGTAGAACGACCTGGCGGACCGCTCCCCGCTCTCCACGGCCCGCACGGCGGCGAGCAGCTGCGCCGCGTCGCCGCTCAGCGCGGCGCCGGAGTCGATGGGTTCGGTACGACGCGGCTTGCGCTCGGACCCGTCGCCTTCGGCCGCCTGCTCAGGAGTACCGGAGTCTTCGCCCCCGGACCCCGTGAAACTGGGTTGACCTGCTGTCGACGGATCGTCACCGGGACTCGCCACGGCGCCCTCCGCGGCCGTGTCCGGGCCGGATCCGACGTCGACGCCCCCGCCGACGGCCCCCGCAGCCTCCGCCGTGGAAGCCACCGAAGCCTCCTCGCCCCCCGCGTCCGCGGTGTCTGCTGCGTCACTCACAACGTGCTCCAGTCATGATCCGGATATCGGTGCACCGGCGCCGACACATCGTCCAGCGCCCGGCAGATCTCGTCTGGAAGCGTAAGGGCCTCCACTGACAATGCCTCCGCCAGCTGCTCGGCGTTGCGCGCACCGATCACCGGAGCCGTCACCCCGGGTCTGTCCCGCACCCACGCCAGCGCCACCTCCAGCGGTGTGACCGCGAGGCCGTCGGCGGCCGTCGCCACGGCGTCGACGATGCGGCTCGCCGGCTCGTCCAGATACGGGGCCACGAACGGCGCCAGATACTCGACCGCCCCGCGCGAGCCGGGCGGCGTGCCGTCGCGGTACTTGCCCGTGAGCACCCCGCGGCCCAGCGGGGAGGAGGGCAGCACCCCGACGCCGAGGTCCAGGGCGGCCGGCAGCACCTCACGCTCGATGCCGCGCTGCAGCAGTGAGTACTCCAGCTGCGTGCCGGCCAGCCGCGTCCGCCCGCCCGGCGCGGCCAGCTGCCAGGCCGCCGCCTTGGCCAGCTGCCAGCCGCAGAAGTTGCTGACCCCCACATAGCGCGCCCGGCCGCTGCCCACGGCGATGTCCAGGGCCTGCAGCGTCTCGTCCAGCGGTGTCACCGGGTCGTACGCGTGGATCTGCCACAGGTCGACGTAGTCCGTGCCCAGGCGCTCCAGGGAGGCGTCCAGCGCCGCCAGCAGATGTCCGCGCGAGCAGTCGAAGCGCCGGTCCGGGTCGGGCACGCTGCCCGCCTTCGTGGAGATGACCAGGTCCCGCCGCGGCACCAGCTCGCCCAGCAGCCGCCCCAGCAGATACTCCGCGCCGCCGTCCGCGTAGACGTCGGCGGTGTCGACGAGCGTGCCGCCCGCCTCCCAGAACGTCTTGAGCTGGGCGGCGGCATCGCTCTCTCCCGTATCGCGGCCCCAGGTGAGGGTGCCGAGCCCGATACGGGACACGCGAAGGCCGGTACGGCCGAGATGCCTGAGCTCCATGGCCCGTGACATTAGTGGGGCGGACGTGCCGTTCGCGTCCCCCTGTGGATAAACCCCTCCTCCCGGAACGGCGAAGCGGGCGCTAGAGTCCGCCCAGGACGACATTACCCACCAGTAAGGGGATGGCTATGCGGCTCGGGATCAATCTCGGCTACTGGGGCGCCGGCATGGACGCCGACAATCTCGCCGTGGCGAAGGAGGCCGACCGCCTCGGCTACGACGTCTGCTGGGCCGCCGAGGCCTACGGATCCGACGCCGCCACCGTGCTCGCCTGGGTCGGCGCGCAGACCGAGCGGATCGACGTCGGCTCGGCCATCTTCCAGATCCCCGCGCGCACACCCGCGATGACGGCGATGACCGCCGCCACCCTCGACACCCTCACCGGCGGCCGGTTCCGCCTCGGTCTCGGCGTCTCCGGCCCCCAGGTCTCCGAGGGCTGGTACGGCGTGCGCTTCGACAAGCCCCTGGCGCGCACCCGCGAGTACGTCGAGATCATCCGCAAGGCCATGTCCCGCGAGCGCCTGACCCACGAGGGCGAGCACTGGACGCTGCCGCTCCCCGACGGTCCGGGCAAGCCCATCAAGCTGACCGTGCACCCCGTCCGCGAGCGCGTGCCGCTCTACATCGCGGCCATCGGCCCGAAGAACCTGGAGCAGACCGGCGAGATCGCCGACGGCGCCCTGGTCCTGTTCTACTCCCCGGAGCACGCCGAGGAGACCACCCTCTCCCCGCTGCGCACCGGCCGCGCGCTCGCCGGCAAGACGCTGGAGAGCTTCGACGTCGTCCCCACCGTCCCGCTGGCCCTCGGCGACGACCCGAAGGCGCTGGCCGAGATCTTCCGCCCGTACACGGCGCTGTACGTCGGCGGCATGGGCAGCCGCAAGCAGAACTTCTACAACAAGCTCGCCCAGCGCATGGGCTACGAGAAGGAGGCCGCCGAGATCCAGGACAAGTACCTGGCCGGCGACAAGGCCGGGGCCGCGGCCGCCGTCCCGCACGAGCTGATCGACTCCACCTCGCTGCTCGGCCCCGTGGAGCGCATCGCCGACCGGATGCAGGCGTACGCGGACGCCGGGGTCACCACGCTGTCCCTCACCCCCTCCGGCTGGACGCTCGAGGAGCGCCTGGCCGGGCTGCGGGCCGGTGTCGAGGCCCTGGAGCGGGCCGGACTGGCGTAACCGGGGAGCCGGAGAGAGTCTCTGCGGCCGTGGTGGGGGCTCGGGGGTCTTCCCCGCCACGGCCGTCACCCGCCTAACGCCCGCGCGCCCGGATGGTTACGCCCCTGTTGCGGTTCGCCGCTGTGCGTAATTGACTCGAAAGTCGCGGATGTCGTGCTGCGGAGGTGTTCCCGATGCTCTCACCCAGGCTCCTGTACACGGAGATCCTCGACAACGACGAGTCGTTCCGGCTGTTCTGCTCGATCGCCGCCGCCGGCGAGGCCCAGGGCGGCTGGGAGAACGCCAGGATCGCCACCCTGGTGCCGGACTCCTACCGGGAGCTGGCCCCCAAGGTGGCCAGACACGGCGCGGACGAGGACAAACACGGCCGGATCTTCAACGCGCTGATGAAGAAGCGCGGCCTGGAGCCGGTCCCGGTCCCCGGCGAGACCGACTACACGATGCTCCTGGAGGGCATCGGCATCGGCCTCGCGCACGACCAGCTGCGTCGCGACGACCGGCTGTCGGAGCGGGACATCATCGTCTACCTGGCGCACAGCCGGGTCACCGAACAGCGCGCATCGGAGCAGATGCGGATGCTGACGAAGTACTTCGGGGACCACCCCGAGGTGGGCCGCGCGGTCAAGATGATCTCCGCCGACGAGGACAACCATCTGGCCTACTGCAACGAGGAGCTGCTGCGCTTCGCCCAGGCGGGCCACGGCCGCACCATCCAGGAGGTCCTGCGCGAGGCGGCGCTCGCCGAGATCGCGGTCTACCGGGACGTCAGCCATGCGGTGATGGAGCACATGGGCCGGATCCTGAAGTGGCCGAAGGCGAAGTCCGTGCTGCTGTCCGCCGGCATCAACGGCGTGTACGCGTACGAGCGGCTGCTCGGCTGGCGGCGGATGGTCACCCTGAGGATGCCGGAGAAGCTCGACGCCCTCGGCGGCGGCGTACCCCCGGCGGCCACCCAGTCGGCGTAACGCCGGCGGGCGCTACAGCCCCAGCGCTACAGCCACTCCTTACGCTTGAACCAGCGGTACAGCGAGAACACCGCCGAGAACATCACCAGCAGCACCACCGGATAGCTGTACATCCAGTGCAGCTCCGGCATGTGGTCGAAGTTCATCCCGTACACCCCGCCGATCACCGTCGGTACGGCGGCCATGGCGGCGTACGCCGAGATCTTCCGCATGTCGTCGTTCTGCTGGACGCCCATCTGGGCGAGCTGCGCGGAGAGGATGTCGCCGAGCAGCCGGTCGATGCCCTCGACGTGCTCGTTGACGCGGGTGAGATGGTCGCTGACGTCGCGGAAGAACGGCTGCGAGTACTGGTGCACGAAGGGCACGCCGGCGCCCGCCAGCCTGCGCATCGGGTCGGCCAGGGCGCCGGTCGCCCGGCGGAAGTCGAGGGTCTGCCGTTTGAAGCCGTAGATCCTGGCCACCGTGCCGCGGGACCTGCCCGAGCCCGGGTCGAAGACCTCCGCCTCCAGCCCCTCCAGGTCGAGGTGCAGCTCCTCCGCCACGTCGAGGTAGTTGTCGACCACCGCGTCGCAGACGGCGTACATCACGGCGGTCGGCCCGTGCCGGAGCACGTCCGGTGTCCGCTCCATCCGTGAACGCACCGTCCCCAGCGGGTTGGCGGCCCCGTGCCGGACGGTGAGCACGAACGAGTCGCCGACGAACACGGCGATCTCGTAGAGCGTCAGGGTGTCCGACGGCTCGTCGTACAGCACCGGTTTGAGCACCAGGAACAGGCACTCCGGATAGACCTCCAGCTTGGGCCGCTGGTGCGCGGAGACGGCGTCCTCCACGGCGAGGGGGTGCAGGCCCAGCTCGGACGTGATCGCGGCGAACTCCGACTCCTCCGGCTCGAACAGCCCCATCCAGACGAACGCTTCCTCGTCCGCCCGCGCCTCGGCGAGCAGCGTCGCGAAGTCCGCCGCTGACTTCTCCCGCTGCCCGCCCCGGTACAGGGCGCAGTCGACGATCACGCCGTCATTCTTTCCGATCGCTGAACGGGTGTCCTGCCGTACGCTGGCTCGTATGCCCACCCTGCTGCTGATCAGGCATGGCCGTTCGACCGCCAACACCACGGGCGTGCTGGCCGGCCGCGGTCCCGGCGTCGCACTCGACGACCGCGGGCTGGAGCAGGCGGCCGCCCTTCCGGGACGGCTGGCGGGCATCGGTCTGGCGGCGGCCGTGACCAGCCCCCTGCAGCGGTGCCGGGAGACCCTCCGCCCGCTGAGCGCCGCGCTGCCCGCCCTCACCGTGCACACGGAGGAGCGGATCACCGAGTGCGACTACGGCCGGTGGACCGGCCGCAAGCTGGCGGAGCTGGCGGACGACCCGCTGATGGCCACCGTCCAGGCGCACCCCTCCGCCGCCGTCTTCCCGGGCGGCGAGTCGATGCGCGGCATGCAGGCGCGGGCGGTCGACGCGGTACGGGACTGGAACACGCGGATCGCCGACGAGCACGGCCCCGACGCGGTGTACGCCATGTGCTCCCACGGCGACATCATCAAGGCGGTCGTCGCCGACGCCCTGGGGATGCATCTGGACCTCTTCCAGCGCATCGCCGTCGACCCGTGCTCCGTCACCGCCATCCGCTACACGCCCCTGCGGCCCTTCGTGCTGCGTCTGGGGGACACCGGCGACCTCGCCGGGCTGGCGCCCGCGGCGGCACCGGAGCAGGACCCCGGCCGGCAGGGCGCGGCCGACGTCGGCGGCGGCGCGGGGGCACCGTGACGCCGGCCGCGCGACGCGTCCGTGGACGCGCGGCGGCCCCGCAGTAGGGTTGACCCGCAATCGAGTCGAGTTATCGGAGCAGGACGTGCCTCGAGAGGTGTACCTCTATGACCCGCCGGACCGCTTCGTCGCGGGCACGGTGGGCCTGCCCGGGCGCCGGACGTTCTATCTGCAGGCGTCCAGCGGCGGCCGGACCACCAGCGTGGCGCTGGAGAAGACCCAGGTGGAGGCGCTCGCCCAGCGGATGGACGAGCTGCTGGACGAGGTCGTACGCCGGACCGGCGGCAGCGCCGCGGTGCCCGCCGTAGCCCTCACGGAGCTCGCCGACACGGCGCCGCTGGACGCGCCGGTGGAGGAGGAGTTCCGGGTCGGCACCATGGCGCTGGCCTGGGACGGCGAGACCGAGCGGATGGTGGTCGAGGCGCAGGCCCTCGTGGAGCTGGAGGCCGACTCCGAGGAGGATCTGGCGGCCGCCGAGGAGGCGCTGCTGCAGGACGACGAGAACGGCCCTCCGATGCTCCGGGTGCGGATCACCGGGCAGATGGCCCGCGCCTTCGCCAAACGCGCACTGGACGTCGTCAACGCCGGCCGTCCGCCCTGCCCGCTGTGCAGCCTGCCGCTCGACCCGGAGGGACACGTATGCCCGCGCCAGAACGGATACCGCCGCGGCGAGTGACACCGCCGTCGCCGTCCGCCGACGGCGCGGAGGAGCTGCTCACCCGCGGCGAGCTGACCGTGCTGGGCCGTATCCGCGAGTCCTCCAACGCCGCGCTGCTGTGCCGCGCCGAGCTGGACGGACGCTCCGCGCAGTGCGTGTACAAGCCGGTGGCGGGGGAGCGCCCGCTGTGGGACTTCCCCGACGGCACGCTCGCGCAGCGGGAGGTCGCCGCGTACGAGGTCTCGGAGGCCACCGGCTGGCATCTGGTCCCGCCGACCGTGCTGCGCCCGGACGGGCCGTACGGGGCGGGCATGTGCCAGCTGTGGATCGACGTCGCCGGCGACGCGTCCCTGCTGGCCCTCATCGACGCCGAGGAGCCGGGGCCGGGCTGGAAGGCCGTCGGCTTCGCCGAGGTCGGGGACGGGCGGACGGCGCTGCTCGTGCACGCCGACGACGAGCGGCTGCGGCGGCTCGCCGTCCTGGACGCGGTCATCAACAACGCCGACCGCAAGGGCGGCCATCTGCTCCCCACGGACGACGGCCGGCTGTACGCCATCGACCACGGCGTCACGTTCAACGCCGAGGACAAGCTGCGCACCCTGCTGTGGGGCTGGGCGGGCGAACCGCTCACCGCCGAGGCGGTGGCCGCCATGGACGCCCTTACCGCCGCCCTGGCGCCCGGGGAGCCGCTCGCGGACCGGCTGGGCGGACTGATCACCGCCGGCGAGCTGAAGGCGCTGCGGGGCCGCGTCACGGCCCTGCGGGAGACCGGCCGTCACCCCGAGCCGAGCGGGAACTGGCCGGCGATCCCCTGGCCGCCGATCTGAGCCGGTTCCGGAGCCGCCGGCGCGAGCCGGCCCGGGGCCTCCCGACCGGGCGCCGGACGCGCCCCGGCCCGGCCGATCCGAAGATCGGCATCCCGCCGGTGTGAACAGCACTTCCGCCGGTTACGCTCATGGCATGTATGCCTGGCCCGCTTCCGAGGTCCCCGCCCTGCCCGGCAAGGGCCGTGACCTCAGGATCCACGACACCGCGACCGGCGAGCTCGTCACCCTCCGCACGGAGGAGACGGCCCGTCTCTACGTCTGCGGGATCACCCCGTACGACGCCACCCACATCGGTCACGCGGCGACCTACAACGCCTTCGACCTCGTACAGCGTGTGTGGCTCGACAACAAGCGGCAGGTCCACTACGTCCAGAACGTCACCGACGTCGACGACCCGCTGCTGGAGCGGGCCGTGCGCGACGGCGAGGACTGGACGCACCTCGCCGAGCGCGAGACCGCCCTCTTCCGCGAGGACATGACCGCCCTGCGGATGCTGCCCCCGAAGCACTACGTGGGCGCCGTCGAGGCCATACCGCGGATCGTCCCGCTGGTCGAGCGGCTCAGGGACGCCGGCGCGGCGTACGAGCTCGACGGCGACGTGTACTTCTCCGTCGCGTCCGACTCCCACTTCGGCGAGGTCTCCGGGCTCGACGCCGCCGCGATGCGCATGCTCTCCGCCGAGCGCGGCGGCGACCCCGACCGGCCGGGCAAGAAGAACCCCCTCGACCCGATGCTCTGGATGGCCGCCCGCGAGAGCGAGCCGAGCTGGGACGGCGCCTCGCTGGGCCCCGGCCGGCCCGGCTGGCACATCGAGTGCGTCGCCATCGCCCTCGAGCACCTCGGCATGGGCTTCGACATCCAGGGCGGCGGCAGCGACCTGGCGTTCCCGCACCACGAGATGGGCGCCTCGCACGCCCAGGCGCTGACCGGGGAGTACCCCTTCGCCAAGGCGTACGTGCACGCCGGGATGGTGGCGCTGGACGGCGAGAAGATGTCGAAGTCGAAGGGCAACCTCGTCTTCGTCTCGCAGCTGCGCCGTGACGACGTGGACCCGGCGGCGATCCGGCTGGCGCTGCTGTCGCACCACTACCGCGAGGACTGGGAGTGGACAGCGTCCGTCCTGGAGCGGGCGCAGGAGCGCCTCGCCCACTGGCGCGCCGCGGTCTCCCGTCCGGACGGGCCGGCGGCCGAGCCGTTCGTCGAGCAGGTCCGCGACGCGCTCGCCGACGATCTCGACGCCCCCGCCGCGCTGGAGGCGGTCGACCGCTGGGCGGCGCTGCAGCGCGCCGAGGGCGGTTCCGACATGGGCGCCCCGGGTGTGATCTCCCGGGCCGTGGACGCGCTGCTGGGCGTGGCCCTGTAGGTCCGCACATCACCTTCGAGTCGCTCTTGAGTCACGGAATGGGGCGCTCCTCCCGCTGCGGGAGGGGCGCTCATTTCGTTTCGGTCAACTTCGGCATAAGTCGTATACGTGTGCGGTGGGCGTGTGTTGGCCTGTGGGGGTTGTGCAACTCGAGGGAAGGACCACACCGTGGTTGAGCCACTCGCACGTCGCAGACTCCTGGGCACCGCCGCGGCCGTCGGCGGTGCCGCCGCGTTAGGCGTCCTCGGCGCCTCCTCCGCGCGGGCCGGGGAGACCTGGCCCACGGACATCCGGCTCCCCGCCGGCTTCCAGCCGGAGGGCATCGCCATCGGGCCGGGGCCCGTCGCCTACACCGGCTCCCTGCTCGACGGCTCTCTCTACCGGGCCGATCTGGCCACCGGCCGGGGCCGGATCATCACCCACTCCACGGGCGCGATGTCCGTGGGCCTGAAGACCGATCCGTACGGACGGCTGCTCGTCGCGGGCGGGGGAGGCGGCGAGATCCGGATCGTGAACGCCGCCAGCGGCGCGGTCCTGGGCCGCTACCAGGCCGCCACGGGCGCGACCTTCGTCAACGACGCGGTGGTGGCGGACGGCACCGCGTGGTTCACCGACTCGTTCAACGACGTCCTGTACCGGCTGCCGGTCACCCCGCGGGTCCCGCCCGCCTCCGCACTCGGCCGGCTGCCCCTCGGCGGCGACTGGGTGCCCACCCCGCCCGGCGGCGAGTGGTGGGGCGCCAACGGCATCTCCCGCACACCCGACGGCAAGGCGCTGCTGGTGGTCGGGGACCTCGCCGGCGCCCTGTTCCGCGTCGACCCGCGCACCGGGCACGCCACGCGCACCGTCCTCACCGGCGGCGAGCAGCCGTACAACGGCGACGGGCTGCTGCTGCGGGGGCGGACGCTGTACGTCGTCCTCAACTGGAGTTACGCGATCGAGGTGTACCGCCTCAACGACGAGGGGACGGCGGGGAGTTTCGTCCGCCGGATCGAGGACGCGCGCTTCGACGAGCCGACGACCATCGCGGCCTGGGGCGGCCGTCTGTACGCCGTGAACGCGAAGTTCGACTCCGACTGGAGCGATCCGGCGATGTCGTCGGCGATCGTCAGCGTCCCGCTCTGATCTCATTCCACGCACCCGCCGCCCACCTGCCGTGACGCGGCCGCTGCCTCCCCCGGGGCCACGGGGACCGGGGGAGGCAGCCGCGCGGAATCGAACGCCGGGGGTGGGAGATACGTACGGGGGAGTGGAGTTACCGGATTCAGAGCACAGGGAAGGTGGAGTCATGCCGAACCGCATCACGCGCCGCCGGATGCTCGGGGCGGGCGCCGGCCTCGCCGGGGCCGCCGCGCTCGGACCGCTCGCCGGGGCGGCCCGGGCGGGTGAGGGGTTCCCCGACACGATCCGGCTGCCCGACGGCTGGCGGCCGGAGGGCATCACGATCGGGGCGCAGCCGTTCGCGTACTTCGGGTCGCTCGCGGACGGATCGATCTACCGGGCGAGTCTGGCGACCGGCGAGGGCGAGGTCGTCAGCCGGGGCACCGGCGCACCCTCCGTCGGGTTGAAGACCGACGACCTGGGAAGGCTGTTCGTCTGCGGCGGCGGCAGCGGCCAGCTGCGCGTCGTCGACGCCCGCGGCGGCGGGATCCTGCGCACGTACCAGGCCGGCGCAGGGGACACGTTCGTCAACGACGTCATCCTGCACCGGGGCACCGCGTGGTTCACCGACTCGCGCCAGGCGCGGCTGTACTCCCTGCGCCTCGGCGGGCGCGGCGAACTGCCCGACACGTTCGGCACGCTGGCGCTCGGCGGCGACTGGGTGCAGGCGCCGGCGGGCACCAACGCCTCGAACGGCATCACCCGCACCCCCGACGGCAGCGCCCTGCTCGTGGTCAACGGCTTCGCCCGGAGCCTGTTCCGCGTCGACCCGGCGACCGGCGACGCCCGCGTCGTCGACCTCGGCGGCGTCCCGCTGGCCAACGGCGACGGCCTGCTGCTGCTCGGCCGTCGGCTGTACGTCGTGCAGAACCGGCAGAACGCGATCGACGTGTTCGACCTCGACCGCGACGGCACGGCCGGCACGTTCGTGCGCCGGACCACCGACGCGCGCTTCGACGTCCCCACGACGGCCGCCGCGTACGGCGACCGGATCTATCTGCCCAACGCCCGCTTCACGACCACCCCGACGCCCGGCACTACGTACACGGCGGTGGCCGTCCCGATCGGCTGAGCCTCGAGGAACAGGGGGGCCGGATACCGTACGGAGGGGATCCGGCCCCACCGCGTCAGTCCCTACGGAAAGAGGTCCGGCCCCACCGCGTCAGGCCTCGTCGCCGTCCTCGTCCTCGTCCTCGTCCTCATCGTCCGTGTCGCCCCTCGGGACGTCGCCCCCCGCGACATCGCGGAAGTGCGGCGGCGACTGGCCGTCGCGGCGCCGCAGATAGCGCTCGAACTCCTTGGCGATGGCCTCCCCGGACGCCTCCGGCAGCTCCGCCGTGTCGCGGGCCTCCTCCAGCGTCTGGACGTACTCCGCGACCTCGCTGTCCTCCGCCGCCAGCTGGTCCACGCCCAGCTGCCAGGCCCGCGCGTCCTCCGGCAGTTCGCCCAGCGGGACGCGCATGCCCAGCAGGTCCTCCAGCCGGTTCAGCAGCGCCAGCGACGCCTTGGGGTTCGGCGGCTGCGACACGTAGTGGGGGACGGCCGCCCACAGGCTCACCGCCGGCACCCCGGCGTGCGTGCACGCCTCCTGCAGGACGCCGACGATGCCCGTCGGCCCCTCGTACCGCGACTCCTCCAGCTCCAGCGACTGGGCCAGCTCCGCGTCGGAGGTGACGGCGCTGACGGGCACCGGCCGGGTGTGCGGGGTGTCGCCGAGCAGCGCGCCCAGCAGGACGACCAGCTCCACGCCCAGCTCGTGGGCGAAGCCCAGCAGTTCGTTGCAGTACGAGCGCCAGCGCATGCTCGGCTCGATGCCGCGCACCAGCACCAGATCGCGCTGCCGGCCCCGGCCGTCGGCGTCCGGCACCCGGACGAAGGACAGCCGCGTGGTCGGCCAGGTGATCCGGCGGACGCCGCCGTCGAGGGACACGGTGGGCCGGTTCACCTGGAAGTCGTAGTACTCCTCGGCGTCCAGCTCCGCGAAGACCTCGCCCTTCCACTCCCGGTCGAGATGGCCCACGGACATGGAGGCGGCGTCGCCGGCGTCGTTCCAGCCCTCGAAGGCACAGACCATCACCGGGTCTACCAGCTCGGGAACCCCCTCCAGCTCGATCACCCAGCGCCTCCTTCCGTCATGGGCCTCAGCCTAGGGCCTGGCTCGGCGCGCGCGTGCATCGCGCGTCCGACAGGCAAGCCCTACCCTCCATCCGGCCTCGACCCACACGCAAACCGGCCCCAACTGGCGCCGCCAGTCATCGGACGTGTCACAACAACTGACGTCGAACCCCTGGACGTTAGGGAGCCCGCACCGCTATACATCGGATGACTGGAAAAAGATCCGATGTTCTCTCCGGCTGTGCCGATGGGGGTTGCATGAGTCCGCGCATCACCGAGCTCGAGGTCACCGACATCCGTTTCCCCACCTCGTTGCAGCTCGACGGCTCGGACGCGATGAACCCCGATCCGGACTACTCGGCCGCCTACGTGGCCCTGCGCACCGACGACCCCACCGTAGAGGGGTACGGCTTCACGTTCACCATCGGCCGCGGTAACGATGTGGCCGCGGCGGCGATCCGCGCCCTCGCCCCGTACGTCGTGGGCCGCCCCGCCCCGCGCACCGCCGCCGACCTCGGCACCGTCTACCGCGACCTCACCCACGACTCGCAACTGCGCTGGCTCGGCCCCGAGAAGGGCGTGATGCACATGGCCGCCGGCGCGGTCGTCAACGCCGCCTGGGACCTCGCCGCCCGCCGCGCCGGACAGCCCGTCTGGCGGTTCCTCGCGGGCATGAGCCCCGAGGAGCTTGTCGGCCTCGTCGACTTCCGCTACCTCACCGACGCCCTCACCCCCGACGAGGCCCTGGAGATCCTCCGGGCCGCCGAGCCCGGCCGCGCCGAACGCGCCGCCCGCCTCCTCGCCGAGGGCTACCCCGGCTACGCCACCTCGCCCGGCTGGCTCGGCTACGACGATGGCAAGCTCGTACGCCTGGCCAAGGAGGCCGTCACCGACGGCTTCACCCAGATCAAGCTGAAGGTCGGAGCGGACCTCGACGACGACGTCCGCCGGCTGCGCCTGGCCCGCGAGGCCGTCGGCCCCGGCATCCGCATCGCCGTCGACGCCAACCAGCGCTGGGACGTCGCCGAGGCGGTCCGCTGGATGCAGGCGCTGGCGCCCTTCGACCCGTACTGGATCGAGGAGCCCACCAGCCCCGACGACATCCTGGCCCACGCCGCCATCCGCCGCGCCCAGCCCGCCCGCGTCGCCACCGGCGAACACGTGGCGAACCGGGTGATGTTCAAACAGCTCCTGCAGGCCGGCGCCGTCGACGTGGTGCAGATCGACGCGGCCCGCGTCGCCGGCGTCAACGAGAACCTCGCGATCCTCCTGCTCGCCGCCAAGTACGGCGTGCCCGTCTGCCCGCACGCCGGCGGCGTGGGCCTGTGCGAACTCGTCCAGCACCTGGCGATGTTCGACTACGTGGGCGTCTCCGGCGCCTGGGAGGACCGCGCCATCGAGTACGTCGACCACCTCCACGAGCACTTCGAGGACCCGGTCGTGCTGCGCGCCGGCCGCTACCGCGCCCCTGAGGCCCCGGGCTTCTCCGCCCGGATGCTCGAGGACTCCGTCGCGGCCCACCGCTATCCGGACGGCCCCGTCTGGCAGGAGCAGACGCCGTCCGCCGCACCACCCGAAAGGACCGGCGACACCGCACACCGCACCACCAACTGACCGACGACCAGGGACGGGACCCCATGAACCGGAACCGGGCAAGAACCAGAGCCACCGCCGCCTGCGCCATCCTCCTCACCGTCGTCGCGGCCGCCGGCTGCAACCGCGGCAGCGACGACGACGGTAAGGGGGGCACCGCCTCCGGCAAGGTGGGCATCGACACACCGCGCACCGACAGCGACTTCTGGAACTCCTACAACCAGTACCTGAAGAAGGGCGTCGACGACGGCGTCGTCTCCGCGCTGCCCATCACCAACTCGCAGAACGACATCGCCAAGCTCGTCGCCAACGTCCAGACCTTCACCAGCCAGGGCGCCAAGGCCGTCATCATGGCCCCGCAGGACACCGGCGCCATCGCCTCCACCCTGGAGGAGCTGGCCGGCAAGAAGATCCCCGTGGTCTCCGTCGACACCCGCCCCGACCAGGGCGACGTCTACATGGTCGTACGGGCCGACAACCGCGCGTACGGGCAGAAGGCCTGCGAGTACCTCGGCGAGCAGCTGAAGGGCAAGGGCAAGGTCGTCGAGTTCCAGGGCGACCTGGCCTCCATCAACGGCCGCGACCGCTCCGAGGCGTTCAAGGAGTGCATGGACTCCAAGTTCCCGGACATCGAGGTCTTCGAGCTGCCCACGGAGTGGAAGGGCGACGTCGCCTCCGCCAAACTGCAGAGCGTGCTCGCCAAGGAAGGCCACGTCAACGGCATCTACATGCAGGCCGGCGGCGTCTTCCTGCAGCCCACCCTGGCGCTGCTGGAGCAGAAGGGCATGCTCAAGCCCCCGGGCGACCCGGAGCACGTCACGATCATCTCCAACGACGGCATCCCCGAGGAGCTCGCCGCGATCCGCGAGGGCAAGATCGACGCGACCGTCTCCCAGCCCGCCGACCTGTACGCGCAGTACGCCCTGTACTGGGCCGCCGAGGCGCTGAAGGGCACCAAGGTCAAGGAAGGCCCCACCGACCACGGCTCGACGATCATCAAGATCCCCAACGGGTACGAGGACCAGCTCCCCGCCCCGCTGGTGACCAAGGAGAACGTCGACGACCCGAAGCTGTGGGCCAACCAGCTCGAGAAGGGATAAAGACGCCCATGCACGCAGCGGTACGGGCCGAGGGCATCGTCAAGCGCTTCGGCCCGACCCTCGCCCTCGACGGCGTGGGCCTGGCCGTCGCGCCGGGCGAGGCCCACGCCCTCGTGGGCCGCAACGGCGCCGGCAAGTCCACGCTCGTCTCGGTGCTCACCGGCATGCACCGCCCCGACACGGGCGCGGTCACCTTCGGCGGCGAGGAGGCCCCCGCGTACGGGGACACCTCCGCCTGGCGGACCAAGGTGGCCTGCGTCTACCAGAAGTCGATGATCGTCCCCCAGCTGACGGTCGCGGAGAACCTCTACCTGGGCCGCTTCCAGGGCAGCGCGCGTATCAACTGGCGCGAGCTGCGCGCCCGCGCCCGCGATCTGCTGGGGGAGTACGGCGTCGACGTCGACCCGCGCGCCCGCGCGGAGGACCTCGGCGTCGAGCAGCGGCAGTTCGTCGAGATCGCCCGCGCGCTGTCCTTCGGCGCCCGGCTGATCATCCTCGACGAGCCGACCGCGCGCCTCGACGCCGGCGGCATCCGCCGGCTCTTCGCCAAGCTCCGCGAACTGCGGCAGCAGGGCGTGGCGTTCCTGTTCATCTCGCACCATCTGCAGGAGGTGTACGAGCTCTGCGACACCGTCACGGTGTTCCGCGACGCCCGGCACATCCTCACCGCGCCGGTGGCGGAGCTGCCCAAGCAGGACCTGGTGGCGGCGATGACCGGCGAGGGAGCCGTCGCCGACGGCGCCGGACCCGGACTGGCCCGCAGCTCCGCGCCGTCGGACCGCGAGCCCGTCCTGCGCACCGAGGGCCTTGCGCTGGACGGCGTGTACGAGCCGCTGGACCTGGCGGTGCGCCCCGGCGAGGTGCTGGGCCTGGCGGGAGCGGCCGCCAGCGGCAACACCGCGGTCGGCGAGACCCTGGCGGGCATGCGCGCGCCCGGCGCCGGGCGGATCACCGTGACCGGCAGGCCGGTCCGTACCGGCAGCGTGCCGCACGCGCTGGAGGCCGGCATCGGGTACGTGCCCGAGGACCGGCACCGGCAGGGCCTGGTGCCCACCCGGTCCGTCGCCGAGAACGCCACCCTCACGGTCGCCGACCAGCTCGGCCCGCTCGGCACCGTGCTGCCGTCGCGGACCCGGCAGTTCGCCGCCCGGATGATCCGGTCGCTGGACATCAAGACGTCCGGGCCCGGCCAGCAGGTCACCGGGCTGTCCGGCGGCAACCAGCAGAAGGTCGTCATCGCCCGCGCCCTGGCCCGCAACCCCGAGGTGCTGGTCGCGATCAAGCCGACCGCCGGCGTCGACGTGAAGTCCAAGGACGCGCTGCTCGGCGTCGTCCGCGACGTGGCCGACCGGGGCAGCGCCGCGGTCATCGTCTCCGACGAGCTGGACGACCTGCGGGTGTGCGACCGCGTGCTCGCGCTGTTCCACGGGCGGGTGGTCGCCGAGTTCGGCAGCGGGTGGACCGACCGCGAACTCGTCGCCGCGATGGAAGGCATCACGGACGGCATCACGGACGGCGCCTCGGGCGCGTCCCACGACAACGGCTCGACCCCGGAAGGCGACACCTCCCCATGACAGACATACGGCAGGCGGCCCCCGCCGAGGGCCCCGCGGAGGTCCGCGAGGGCAAGCCGGCGCTGAAGATCGGCGGGATGGAGGTGGAGGTGGCGCGCTGGCGCGACTTCTCCCTCGTCCCGGTGATCTTCCTGATCGGCGTCATCGGTTTCATCGTCTCCCCGACGTTCCTCACGGGCGACAACCTCATCGGCGTCGTCCAGGCGACCAGCGAGCTGTCGCTGCTCGTCCTCGGCGAGGCGCTCATCCTCATCTCCGGCCGGATGGACCTCTCCCTGGAGTCCACCATCGGCGTCGCGCCCGTCATCGCCATGTGGCTGGTGCTGCCCGCCGGCGGCCGCTTCGCGGGCATCGACGTCCTCCCGACGTGGATGTCCATTCCCGCGTGCCTCGCGGTGGGGGCGCTGATCGGCGCGTTCATCGGCTTCCTGGTGCTGAAGCTGCGGGTCAACGGCTTCATCGCCACGCTCGGCATGCTGGTGCTGCTGCGCGGCCTGCAGGAGGGCATCTCCGAGGGCCAGTCGATCGTCACCATCCCCGACTCCTTCCGCTACCTGGGCAAGGCCAGCTGGATCGGCGTCCCCGCGTCGGTGTGGATCTGCCTGCTGCTGTTCGCCCTCGGCGGACTGGCGCTCGGCTATCTGCGGCACGGGCGGGCGCTGTACGCGATCGGCGGCAACCCGGAGGCGGCCCGCGCGGCCGGTATCCGGGTGGAGCGGCTGACGTGGCTGGTGTTCATCGTGGCCGCCGTGCTGGCCGCGTTCGCGGGCGTGCTGTACACCGGGCACTACGGGTCGGTGTCCGCCTCGCAGGGCAAGGACTGGATCTTCCAGGTCTTCGCGGCGGCGGTCATCGGCGGCATCAGCCTGCGCGGCGGGCGCGGCACGCTGTTCGGCGCGCTGACGGGTGTGCTCACCCTGCAGCTGGTCAACAACGTGATGACGCTCGGCGGCGTGCCCGCGGTGTGGTTCAAGTTCTTCACCGGCGTCATCATCCTGGTCGCGCTGGTCGTCTCCCGCTACGTCAGCGGCGAGGAACAGGAGTAGGCATGACGGTCGACATCCCGCCGCTCGGACTGGGCTGCGCGAACCTCGGCAACCTCTACCGCCCGATGACGGACGAGGACGCCGGGGCGATCGTCGGGGCGGCGCTCGACGCCGGATACACCTACTTCGACACCGCCCCGCACTACGGCGTGGGCCTGTCCGAGGAACGCCTCGGGCGGGCCCTCGCGGGCCGCGACCGCGCCTCGTACACGCTCTCCACCAAGGTCGGCCGCCGGCTGCGCGACCTCGCCCCCGGGGAGACGGAACCGGCCTGCGACTTCTTCGACGTCCCGGCGCGCGCCCGCGCGTGGGACCTCACCCGCGACGGCATCCGCGCCACGCTGGAGTCCTCGCTGGAGCGCCTGGGCACGGACCGCGTGGACATCGCGTTCATCCACGACCCCGAGAACCACGTCCAGGAGGTCTACGACACGGGCTTCGCGGCCCTCGCGGAGCTCAAGGCGGAGAAGATGGTCGGCGCCATCGGCTTCGGCATGAACTTCAGCGACCATCTGGCCCGTTTCGTCACCGACCTCGACGTGGACGTCGTCATGTGCGCCAGCCGCTGGACGATGCTGGAGCGCACCGCCTTCGACGACCTGCTGCCCGCCGCGGAGCGCCGCGGCACCTCCGTCGTGGTGGCCGGGGTCTACAACACCGGCCTCCTCGCCGACCCCCGGCCGGGTGCCCGGTACGACTACACCGCGGCGCCCGTCGAGCTGGTGAGCCGTGCCCAGCGGATGGCGGAGGTGTGCGCCCGTTTCGACGTACCCCTGAAGGCGGCCGCCCTGCGCTATCCCTTCGCGCACCCGGCGGTCGCGTCGGTGGTCGTGGGGGCGTCGTCGCCGGGGTCGGTGCGGGAGAACGCGGCGCTGGCGCGGCAGGACATCCCCGACGGTCTGTGGACGGCGCTGGTGGAGGAGGGCCTCCTCGACCGGGACCTTCCACTCCCGTCCGGGCCCTGAGTCCCGCACCGCCGTGGCCGGAAGCAGCCGGTGCGCGGGAGGCGGGGGTTGACAGAAGGGCGGCGGCGCACGTTCGTGGTCCGTGGGCCGCGTGGTGCGGCCGCCGCTCGTCACCCGGGAGGGACCGCCCCATGCGCACACCCCTGCTCGCCGCCGCCGTCACCGCCGCCGTGCTGGCGCTCGCACCGTCCGCCGTGGCCGCCTCGTCGTCCGCCGCCGCGCTCGCCACCTGCGCGAGCCGGACCACCGTCTACGCGGGCAACGGCCTGTACTACGACAAGCCCTCCACCGGCTGGCAGAACGGCGGCTACTCCTGCGTGCTGGGCCGCGGCAACACCGGCCTCGGCGTGGAGGCGCTGCAGGACGCCCTCAAGCGCTGCTACGGGCAGAACATCGCCGTCGACGGGATCTACGGCCCCGCCACCGAGCAGGCCGTCCGCAACGCCCAGCACTTCCACAACGTCTACGGCGGCGCGGGCCTCGCCGAGGACGGCGTGTACGGCCCGCGCACCGGAGCCGTGCTGACGTGGCCCAAGTACGACGGGGAGTGGGTGTACGCGACCTGCTGGGGCTGAGCCCCTACAGGGACTTGCGCAGCCACTGCTCCACGCCCGAGATGTGCACCGTCGACCACGACCGGGCGGCCTCCGAGTCCCGTGCCCGCAGGGCGGCGAGGATCGCCCGGTGCTCCAGCAGCGTGCGGCTGACCGCGTCCTCCTGGGTGAGGCCGCGCCAGATGCGGGCCCGGGCCGTCGGGCCGGACAGGCCGTCCAGCAGGGAGGCCAGCACCGAGTTGCCCGACGCCCGCACGATCCGGCGGTGGAACTCCAGATCGCAGCGCACCAGCTCCTCCACCGACGGCGACTCGCCGAGCGCGGTCAGCTCCGCGTCCAGCGCGTCCAGCTCGTCCTCGGCGATCGCGATGCTCGCCAGCGCCGTGGCCGCCGGCTCCAGGATGCGGCGTACGGCCAGCAGCTCCAGCACCGTGTCGTCCCGGTGGAAGTCCACGACGAAGCTCATCGCCTCCAGCAGCAGCTGGGCGTCCAGGGACGTGACGTACGTGCCGTCGCCCTGCCGGACGTCGAGGATCCGGATGAGCGCCAGCGCCCGCACCGCCTCGCGCAGCGAGTTGCGGGACAGGCCCAGTTCGGCGGCCAGCTCGCTCTCCTTGGGCAGCCGGTCGCCCGGCCGCAGTGCCCCGGAGACGATCATCCCCTTGATCTTCTCGATCGCCTCGTCCGTGACCGCCATCGTTGCCCTCCCAGCACGCGCACCAGACATCGGATGTCTCGGTGGGTCACCCATTATGGCCTGTCAACCGCTCCCCAGCCCTCCCGATACGAAGACCAGTCCAGGTCGGTGGCCGCGAAGTCGATGTACGCGGCCGTCCCGAAGCGCTCCCGGTCCCGGTCGGTGCGCGTGAGGCCGAGCCGTACGCCCCGCACGGCCGCCGCGACGGTCTCCGCGAAGGGGTCGTGGCCGAAGGTGTCGTCGTGGAAGAACGGCAGCCCCATCAGCAGGTCCGTGGTCCCGGGCGTCACCTCGAGCGCCAGCCTGGTCTGCTGGGCGACGTAGCCGCCGTACAGGCTCCGCATGGACGTCTTGGTGTCGTACGACATGACGGCGATCTGGTCCACCCGCCGTGCGACCTGCCCGAAGTACTCCTGCGACCACCATTTGGGATGGTTCGCCAGCGCCCCGGCCACCGTGTGCAGCGACGGCAGGGGATCGATCTGGTGCGCCGCCACGGAGAGCACGCCGCCGCGGGCGGCGACGGCCGGGCGGACGTCGTCCAGCAGCGTCAGGAAGTCCTCGTTGCCCAAGTGCATCGGCTCCAGGTCCAGATGGACGCCGTCGAAGCCGGCGTCCAGCACCTGCAGCGCACTGGCCTTGATCGCGCGCCGCGCCGCCGCGTCGGCCAGCCGCAGCCCGCCGCGCTCGCCCTCGCCGTACACGAGCGCGTCCCCGAGATACGCCTGCACCCTGATGCCCGGCAGCTCCCGGCGTACCGCCTCGATCAGCCACCCGGCGCGCGGATACGCCGTCTCGGGCAGCGTGCCGTCGTGCTCCAGCGGACCGGAGTGGACGTACAGATCGCGGATACCGGTCCCCGCCAGCCGCTTCTTCAGCCGCGCCAGGTCCGCCTCCCCGCGTCGCCCGTCCACCCATGCGTGCCCGAGCCAGATCGCGTCCCGCCCGCGCGTCACGGCGTCGGCGGCGGGCTCACCGGCGTAGGCGGCGCGCAGGGCGATGAGGGCGGCGAGCATGGGCAGGGACACGACGACGGCGAAGACGATGACGCAACGCGCCACGAGCGTCCGCCAGTTCCGCGCTCCCCGGGCGGCTGTCAAGGTCATCTCCGGAGCGTACGAGGCGGGCGGCCCGCCGCCCCGGCGCCGAGTGCAACAGCTCCGCCACAAAAGCCGTCCGACGCAAAAGACGGAAGGAGGGCACCGCCCCCGTACGGCCCCTCCTCCCGCCCGTCTGACCGGCCTCAGCCCTCCCGGCGTGCCAGCAGGTCCGCCACCCGCCCCCGTATCTCCGGGGTGTCCAGACCGCGGACCGTCAGCGTCGTACGGCGGCGCAGGACGTCGTCCGGGGTCTGCGCCCATTCGCTGTCGCGGGCGTAGACCACCTGGGCCCAGATCTCCGGGGCGTCCGGGTGGACGCGCTCGCCCAGGGACGGGTCCTCGTTCACCAGGCGGGCGATGTCGAAGGACAGCGAGCCGTAGTGCGTGGCCAGATGGCGGGCCGTCAGCGGGTCCATCCGCTGCCCCGGCTCGTGGTCTACGAGCAGTCGGTGCGCGACCGCGTTCGGGTTCGCGATGCCCGGCAGCGGCGTGCGCCGCACCAGCGACTTCACCGGCTCCATATCGTCCACCAGCGGACTGCCCGGCAGCTTCGCGAGCTTGGTCATGACGACCCGGCCGATGTGCCGGTACGTCGTCCACTTGCCGCCCGCCACCGACAGCATCCCGCCGCGCCCCTCGGTGACGACCGTCTCGCGCTTGGCGGTCTCCACCCCGCCCGGCCCCCCGGGCAGCACCCGCAGGCCCGCGAAGGCGTACGTCATCAGCGACCGGTCGAGGTCCGCCGCCTGCACGGAGAACGCGGCCTCGTCCAGGATCTGCCGGACGTCCGACTCGGTGGCCCGCACGTCCGCCGGGTCGCCCTCGTACTTCTCGTCCGTGGTGCCGAGCAGGAGCATGTCCTCCCACGGCAGGGCGAAGGTGATGCGGTACTTGTCGATCGGCGTGGCCATCGCCGCCGTCCACGGCGACTTGCGCTTGAGCACCAGATGCGCGCCCTTCGACAGCCGGATCGACGGCGCTGCGTGCTTGTCCTCCATCCGGCGCAGGTGATCCACCCACGGCCCCGTGGCGTTCAGCACGACGCGCGCGTCCACGCCGAACTCCGTACCGTCGACGCGGTCGCGCAGCTCCGCGCCGCTGACCCGGCCGCGCGTCATGCGCAGGCCCGTGACCTCGGCGTGGTTGAGGACCACGGCGCCGGACTCGACGGCCGCCCGGACGGTCATCACGGCGACGCGGGAGTCGTTCATCTGGTGGTCGTAGTAGACCGCGACGGCCTTCAGGTCCTCCGTCCGCAGCGCCGGGTTCGCGGCCTGCGCCTTCGCCGGGGAGATCACCTTGCCGACGCCGTCGCCGAACGCGGAGAGCGCCGAGTACGCGAAGACGCCCGCGCCCAGCTTCGCGGCGCCGACCGGGCCGCCCTTGTAGACGGGGAGGTGGAAGGTGAGCGGGTTGACCAGGTGCGGGGCCACGTCCTTGGCCAGGACGCGGCGTTCGTGGTGGTTCTCCGCGACCAGCTTGACCGCGCCGGTCTGCAGATAGCGCAGACCGCCGTGGACGAGCTTGGAGGACGCGGAGGAGGTGGCGCCGGCGAAGTCGCCGGCGTCCACCATCGCCACCCGCAGACCCGACTGCGCGGCGTGCCAGGCCACGGAGGTCCCCAGGATGCCGCCACCGATCACCAGCAGGTCGTAGGTGGCCCTGGCGAGCTGCTCCCGGGTCTGTGCGCGCCCGGCGTTCACGCCGGCAGTAGGGTGCGTGCCCAGCGACGGGGCACTCTGCGGGATGCTCATGTCGTACTACTCCTTGCTGTCTTCCTCGACCCAGCCCATGGTCCGCTCGACGGCCTTGAGCCAGTTCTTGTACTCGCGCTTGCGTGTGTCGTCGTCCATCCGCGGGGTCCACTCCGCGGCCCGGCGCCAGTTCGCGCGCAGCGCGTCGGTGTCCGGCCAGAAGCCGACCGCGAGGCCGGCCGCGTAGGCCGCGCCGAGGCAGGTGGTCTCGGCGACCAGCGGGCGCACCACGGGCGCGTCCAGGAAGTCCGAGAGGTTCTGCATCAGCAGGTTGTTGGAGGTCATGCCGCCGTCGACCTTCAGCGCGGCCAGCTCCACGCCGGAGTCCTTGGTCATCGCGTCGCAGATCTCACGCGTCTGCCAGGCGGTGGCCTCCAGTACGGCGCGGGCGATGTGCGCCTTGGTGACGTAACGGGTCAGACCCGCGATCACGCCGCGCGCGTCGTCGCGCCAGTAGGGGGCGAACAGACCGGAGAACGCCGGTACGAAGTACGCGCCGCCGTTGTCCTCCACGCTGAGCGCGAGGGTCTCGATCTCCGCCGCGGTGGAGATCAGCCCCATCTGGTCGCGCATCCACTGCACCAGCGAGCCGGTGACCGCGATCGAGCCCTCCAGGGCGTAGACCGGGGCCTGGTCGCCGATCCGGTAGCCGACGGTCGTCAGCAGTCCGTTGTACGAGTTGACGATCTGGTCACCGGTGTTCATCAGCAGGAACGTGCCGGTGCCGTACGTCGACTTGGCCTCGCCCTCGGCGTAGCAGGTCTGGCCGAACAGGGCCGCCTGCTGGTCGCCCAGCGCCGAGGCGACCGGGATGCCCTTCAGCGCGCCCGACGCCGCGTGCCCGTACACCTCGGCCGAGGAGCGGATCTCCGGCAGCACCGCGCGCGGCACGCCGATGGAGTCCAGCAGCTTGTCGTCCCAGTCCAGGGAGTGCAGGTTCATCAGCATGGTGCGGGACGCGTTGGTGACGTCCGTGACGTGGACGCCGCCGTCCGTGCCGCCCGTGAGGTTCCAGATGACCCACGAGTCCATGGTGCCGAAGAGGATGTCGCCGGCCTCGGCGCGCTCGCGCAGGCCCTCGACGTTGTCCAGCAGCCAGCGGGCCTTGGGGCCGGCGAAGTACGACGCGAGGGGCAGGCCCGTCTCGCGGCGGAAGCGGTCCTGGCCGACGTTGCGGCCGAGCTCACGGCAGAGCTCCGCGGTGCGGGTGTCCTGCCAGACGATCGCGTTGTGCACCGGCTCGCCGGTGTTCCTGTCCCACAGCACGGTGGTCTCGCGCTGGTTGGTGATGCCGATCGCCTTGACGTCGGCGGAGGTGATGCCGGCCTTGGAGACGGCGCCGTCGACGACCTCCTGGACGTTGGTCCAGATCTCGGTCGCGTCGTGCTCGACCCACCCCGGCCTGGGGAAGATCTGCTCGTGCTCCTTCTGGTCGACGGCGACGATCCGGCCGTCCTTGTCGAAGATGATGCAGCGGGAGGAGGTGGTGCCCTGGTCGATGGCCGCGATGAACGGCCCTGCGCCGTGGGAATGGGTCCCTGCGGTGTGTGAATCGGTCACGGTGGCTGCTCCGAAGGCGTCGTTGGTGTCGGGGTCGGTCTGCTCGCGCGGCGTGCGGCTCACTTGAACGCGACGTTGTAGATGCCGCCGGCGATCAGCGCGCCGACCAGCGGGCCGGCGACCGGGATCCAGGCGTACGACCAGTCGGAGCCGCCCTTGTTGGGCATCGGCAGCAGCGCGTGGGCGATACGGGGGCCGAGGTCGCGGGCCGGGTTGATGGCGTAGCCGGTCGGGCCGCCGAGGGACAGGCCGATGGAGACCACGACGAACGCGGTGATGAGTGCGCCGAGCGTGCCGAGGCCCTTGCCGCTGTCGTTCAGGCCCTGGGTGAGGACCGCGAGGACCAGCACGAGGGTGCCGATGATCTCGGTGGCCAGGTTCTGCCAGGTGTTGCGGATCTCGGGGGCGGTGGAGAAGATCCCGAGCACCGGACCAGGGTCGGTGGACGAGGCGGCCCTGGTGTCCTGCGCGCCGGGTCCGCCGACGACCTCGCGGTCGGTGAGGTGGGCCATGAACTGCCCGTAGTAGGCGATCCACACGAGCACGGCGCCGATGACGGCGCCGACCATCTGGCCCGCTATGTACGTGAAGAAGTCCCCGGCGCTGAGGTCGCCGGTGATGGCTATGCCGACGGTCACCGCGGGGTTGAGGTGCGCGCCGGAGAGGTGGCCGGTCATGTAGACGGCGGTCATGACCGCGAAGCCCCACCCGAAGGCGATGGCGACCCAGCCGGCGTTGAACGCTTTGGACTTCTTGAACGTGACGGCGGCGCAGACGCCGCCGCCGAGAAGTATCAGTACGGCGGTCCCGATGACCTCGCCGAGGAAGATGTCGGAGCTGGACACCCGCGACTCCTTTGTCCTTCGTTCCAGAGGGGCTGTTGTCTTTGGCAAGACAGCGGTCCGCGGATGCCACCCTAACGCAATGCCGTCAGGTGTTCGACAATGCCGACCGACGCTCGGTAGTTTTCCCGCGCGTCACACGAGCGTCAAGGGTTCGTGATGTACGGATCAGGGTTACCTCCGGAAACCCTGTCGACGTGATGGGACCCCGCGCCTCGCGGCGCGCGGCGCCGCGCGCCTCGGCGTCGGTGCGTCCGCCCGCGGGCGGGCCGGCTTGGAGGTCGCCTTTGCGTCGGCTGACGCGGATCGGCGCTGCGCGCCTCGTCCTCAAACGCCGGACGGGCTCGGAGGGGGCCGGTCACGCGGGCGCCTGCGGCGCGGTTCGGCGCTGCGCGCCTCAGTCCTCAAACGCCGGACGGGCTGGGATCGGTGC